>DIKB01000115.1 GCA_002421445.1 Dehalococcoidia bacterium UBA5629
AATAACTCTGTTTATCGCCTCTGCCGACACGTCCGCGAAATTGATGTAATTGAGACAGGCCAAACCTTTCAGCGGCTTCCACCAGCATGACAGTGGCATTGGGGATATCGATACCGACCTCTACCACCGGTGTCGCAACCATGATATCAAACTCCCCCTGACGAAAGCCATACATGACCTTTTCCTTGTCTTCCTGGGACAACTTCCCGTGCAGTAAACAGAGCTTTAAATCGGGGAATACCTGCCGCGATAACCTCTCATATTCAACTTTTGCCGCTTTTGCTTCAATCACCTCAGATTCTTCAATGAGTGGGCACACAATGAAAGCCTGCTGTCCGGCAACAACCTTCTGTCTCAAAAAATCGTAGGCTTTTTCTCTGGATTCCTGCCTGATCCATTTTGTTTTCACGATTTTTCGGCCGGGCGGCAACTCGTTGATGATAGAAAGGTCCAGATCACCATAGAGAGTGAGCGCTAACGTTCGTGGTATCGGAGTTGCCGTCATAACCAGAATATGAGGGCTAAATCCTTTCTGGCGAAGCGCCGACCGCTGCGAAACACCGAATCTATGCTGTTCATCAATCACGGCCAATCCCAATTTGCGAAACTCAACGCCCTTTTGAATCAAAGCGTGTGTACCGATAACAATATCGATCTCTCCCGATCGTATTTTCGCACGCACACTCTCTTTTTCTTTCTCTGTAAGGCTGCCTGTCAATAGAGCAAGCTTGATCGGTCTATCGGAAAGCACACCGTTATATACGCGAATGTTTCC
This sequence comes from Dehalococcoidia bacterium UBA5629, assembly GCA_002421445.1. GTDB lineage: Bacteria > Chloroflexota > Dehalococcoidia > GIF9 > UBA5629 > UBA5629. The sequence goes on from DIKB01000115.1 coordinate 776, forward strand.
CTGTTCTTCCTCCGCTGTGCCCATCCGAGCCAGAAGTGCGCAAATGGTTTTGACATGCTGCTCCGCAAGAATTTCAGTCGGCGCCATAAATGCACCCTGAAAGCCGTTTTTTACAGCAACCAGCAGAGCAATAACAGCAACCACGGTCTTACCACTCCCAACATCACCCTGCAACAGACGGGCCATCGGTTTCGGCCTGCGCAGATCGGTAATGATCTCCCCGAGGGCATGGCGCTGGGCAGCCGTCAGAGAAAAAGGAAGGCAACTTTGAAACCGATTGAGATCGGCCACGCTAACGGAGAATGCATTGCCATGCAGAGTCTCCTGCCAATCTCTTTTCTTGTCCAGCACACCCAATTGCAGCAATAATAATTCATCGAATGCCAGACGCTTTCTGGCCTTGTCCTTCATGATGTTACTATCGGGATAATGAGACTGCACAATAGCCTCGGTCAGATCGAGCAACTGGCAGCGACGCTTTATTTCGACAGGTAAAAAATCCTCTATATGCGGCACCGATTCATCGAGAGTTTTTTTGATCAGCTTCCTTAACTGACGCGGATACAAACCTTGAGTTAACGGATAGACAGGCACAAGGCGCCCCGTATGCACCAGTTCCCTGTTCTCCATAAGCTCCCATTCAGGTGATTCAAAGACGTTCATATGCCCGAACTCGGCTATCTTACCGCTCAAAACAATTGCATCATTGACATGAAAACTCTTCGCCAGATAGGGTTGATTAAACCAGACCGCACTCACACTCCCTGTTTCATCAGCGATAACGATTTTCGTCCCGTTCTGGCGTCCCAGCTTAGCAACGCGCGATTCCCATATGGTCCCCACCACGGTCTGTTCCTCCCCCGGAACAAGCTCGGCAATCTTCTTACGCTGACTGTAATCAAGATGCCTGTTAGGGAACAGATAGAGGAGATCACGGACAGTCTTTACATTGAGCTTTGCCAGTTTAGCTTCCAACTGCGTGGAAATGCCTTTGATTACTGTAACAGGAGCATCGAGTGCTTCGCCAGTCGGATGACTGGATTGTGGAGCTGTTGCTGATCTTTTTCTCCCAGTTGTATGATCGCGCTTAACAGGTAGCGCTTTCTTCAGATTACTTGCCGTATTTAGCCATTGCAGGATTTCCTCTATACGGATTTTTCTCTGGCCATAATCCAGACTATGGTAAGGGATTTCAATGATTTTCAAACGATTGAAGCTGGTGAGTAATCGAGAAGAGCGTAATTGCTCTTTAGTCTCCTTGCCCCACCTCTGCAAGAAACGATCCAGGCCACCGGAGACAGATGAATTGTTATAGTTCTTTTCACGTTCGAGGTTCAGTATAGACCGTAGCGGTTCACTATTGATCACTGAAACAGTGTCCGTCATTGATTATGCTCTCAATCGATGATACTCCGCCGCAGCCATCTATCCTTAACCACGGTTCTTATTGAACCTCATGACTCCTGAACTGTGAGAATCGGTTACAATTTTCACCATAACTAAAAACCTCGTACAAGATCATTCCAGAGAAACTGTATAACTATAGTGAGGCTGACCGCCATTGACCACTTCGATCTGTTTATCGGGGAACTTAGCATGGAGTTCATTTGCAACCTTCTCTGCCTGTTCCGCAGTGGCGTCGCCACCATAGTAAATAGTAATTATCTCTGCCGATTTAATATCAGCCTTATCAAGCCCCTGGTAGAGGATATCTGTAGCATCATCCCCGGCAGCAACAAGATTTTCGTCATCAATGATCGCTATCGCCTGTCCTTCGCCTATCTTCAGGCCGTTTATCTGCGTACTGCGGACTGCATTAGTTATTTCAACGGTCTTTACTCTGGCGATCGCATCCGTCATCGTAGCAACGTTTTCCTCAAGAGTCGCCTCATAATTAAAAGCGAGAAGCGCTGCGACACCCTGAGGGACGGTCCTCGTCGGAATAACAGCCACTTTTTTCGAAACCAGTTCCTGAACTTGTGATGCCGTCAGAATAATGTTCTTATTGTTAGGCAGCACGATCACTTTATCTGAATCAATCGTTTCAACAGCCTGAACGATGTCGCGAACGCTTGGATTCATTGTTTGACCGCCGCTGATAACAAAAGATACTCCAAGGCTGTTGAAAACCTCTTTCATACCATCGCCGGCAGCGATAGCAATGATTGCGGTATCAATTTTCGGCTTCTTCTCCTTTTGCATTTCGAGGAAGCCTACATGCTGATCATCCATGTTTTGTATCTGAATTTGATGTAGAGTGCCCAGAGCTGTGGCATAACGCAGGATACTCCCCGGATCATATGTATGAATATGAACACGAATAGTGCCTTCATCGCCGACAACAACCAGAGATTCTCCTTTTCCATCCAATCTTGCCTTAATCTTTTCAGCGCTCAAACGAGTTCCCTCGATCAGAAAGTTTGTGCAGTAGCCATAAGGTACCTCTTCCTCTGCAGAAAGCGGTCCAACCTTGTGAGCTTCAGACGGTCCTACGGCAGCCGCGATTACTTTCGGTTTGCTGTATTGCATCTCTTCGACTTCGCCCTTTAGATATTTAAGCATACCCTCAAACAAAATGCAGAGACCCTGCCCACCGGCATCCACCACACCAGCCTCACGCAAGACCGGCAGCAACAGCGGCGTTTTGGCTACGGACTCCTTTGCAGTTTGATGACATGCTTCCATTACCTGAACCATATCATTGGGATGCTGAACTGCCACCTTCTCGGCAGTTGTTGCAATATCCTTCATCACAGTCAGGATAGTGCCTTCGACGGGCTTTGATAGTCCTTTATAAGCAACGCGTGATGCCTCGGCAAGGGATTGCGCCCAATCTACGCTGTTAATCTTCTCTTTACCTTCGAGCTTCTTTGCCATGCCCCGGAAAATCTGAGACAGGATGACGCCGGAGTTGCCTCTGGCTCCCATGAGAGCGCCATGCGCCATCGCCTTTGCTACTTCAGAAACGCTCTGGTCAAGAGCACGATCAGCTTCTTCCATCAGGGAGCGCATGGTGAGAAACATATTCGTGCCCGTATCACCATCCGGGACGGGAAAGACATTAATCGCATTGACATCGTCAATGCTTTTTTCCAACCAGCTAATACCGACAGCGAACATATCACGAAATTCGCGGCCGCCACATGAGACTATCTGTGTCATTTCTCTCCTTTGCTCGACTGAAAGTAAAAATTGTGGTAATATTGTACTACTTCTGTCAAATCGCGTTACCAGATAATTGGAGGTTACCTTGGCCAAGACATGTGATCTTTGTGCAAAAAAAGTCCGTTTCGGGAATAAAATAAGCCATTCGAAACAGCATACTGCCCGCCCCTGGTGGCCCAATGTGCAACCGACAACGATTGTTATCGACGGAAAGCCGGAACGTTTTCATTTGTGCACCCGCTGTATTCGTACCCGTCATAAGCTAGCTCGCTGAGATAATCGCCTTTCTCATTTCTTTCATTGCCTTCTCGATTCCCTGCTGGGAAAATATCGATGTGCCTGAAACCAGGACATCTGCTCCGGCTTTAATCACTTTTCTGGCTATTGCCGGATTAATACCGCCATCGACTTCCAGTTCCGCCGTCAATTGTCTGGCATCCAGCAATTCCCGGGCCCGAGCAATTTTGCCCAGCATGCTGTCGATAAACGCCTGACCGCCGAATCCGGGATTGACCGTCATAATCAAAACCAAATCCACCATCGAAATGATCTCCTCAACTGTACTCAGCGGTGTTGCCGGATTCAATGCCACACCTGCTTTGACCCCGGTTTTCTGTATGAGCTGTACAACACGATGTAGATGAGGGCAGTTTTCTACATGTACGGTGATAATATCCGCTCCCGCCTCGGCAAACTGCTCAACAAAGTTCTCAGGAGATTGTATCATTAAATGGACATCCATCGGAACCGTCGTCCGCGACCTTATTGATGCAACAACCATGGGCCCAATAGTGATATTCGGAACGAAATGACCGTCCATAATATCCACGTGGATATAATCAGCACCGGCCCTGGTTACTTCCTCCACCTGATTTCCGAGACAACTGAAATCAGCAGATAAGATCGATGGAGCTATTTTCACAATCTTTTCCTCTATCATCTTCTGCCCACCATCCTTCTGGCCTTCGCCAGTGCTTTAAATACCTGCGACGGAGCGGTGCCGCCAATCGCATTGCGTGAGGCAAGCGATTCACTTATTGTAATTGAAAATACGTCATCGGAAAACATCGGCGAAAAACGTTTAAACTCGGTCAGCTTCAAATCACCGAAGCTCTTGCCTTTCTTGATTGCATAATTAACCAGCTTTCCCATAACAGTATGCGCCTCCCTGAAGGGTAATCCCTTCTTCACCAGATAATCAGCCAGATCGGTCGCCAGCACGTGGCTCCCCTGCATGACAGTAAACATGCGCCCAGCATTGACTGTCATCGTTTTCACCATACCTGCAAAGATATCCAGGCTGGGAAAAAGCGTATCGATCGAAGCGAACAGTCCTTCTTTATCCTCCTGCATATCCCGGTTATATGCCAGCGGCAACCCTTTCATAACCGTGAGCAGACCTATGAGGCTTCCATACACCTTGCCTGTCTTGCCTCGAACCAGCTCCGCCACATCAGGATTCTTCTTTTGCGGCATAATGCTGCTGCTGGTAGTATAGGCATCATCCAGGGAAATAAAGCTGAATTCTGCTGATGACCATAGTATCAATTCCTCGGCAAAGCGGGAAAGATGCATCATCGTCATTGCAGCAGCAGCTTCATATTCGATGAGAAAGTCACGATCGGATACCGCATCGATGCTGTTAGCGCTGATTCTGCTGAATCCGAGCCTCTTCGCCACAGATCTGCGATCGATCGGATAAGCGACACCGGCCAGCGCTCCGCTTCCCAGAGGCATGATATCGACGCGCTTAAAGCAATCCTGGAATCTGTCTTTATCGCGTTGAAACATCTCGAAATACGCCAGCAGATGATGAGCAAAAAGAACAGGCTGAGCCTGCTGCAAATGAGTGTATCCCGACATGACAACACCTTTATGAGATTCGGCAACGTCGAGAAGCGAGATCTGCAATATCCTTATCTTTTCGATCGTTTCGATAACCGTATCCTTCATAAACAGGCGTATATCGACTGCTACCTGATCGTTCCTGGAGCGGGCGGTATGCAGTTTACCCGCAACATCACCGATCTTCTCAAACAGCCGTCTCTCGATCGCCATATGTATGTCTTCAAGCTCAGTGCAGAACTCGAATTTATTGCCTTCGATCTCCTGCAGTATCGATATCAGACCGTTAGTAATCAACTCGGCATCCCGTGCCGGAACAATGCTTCGCTCCGCCAGCATTTCGACATGAGCAATGCTGGCTGTGATGTCGTAGCGATACAGGCGACGGTCAAAACCGATGGAAGCAACAAACGCCGCAACCCCGGCATCCATATCCTTCTCAAATCGGCTGCGCAGACTCTGAGATGTTTTTCTGCTCATAATTCAACTCTCCAGCCTGTCAATACGGTGTATCTATTACTGCTTCCTCTTCCGTCCCCGTTTTGCGGCGACCTTTTCACCACCCTGCACTTTTGCCTGAACTCTCACCGGTAATCCAACTATCTTAATGAAGCCAACAGAAGCGCTCTGATCGAACGTATCGCCTTTTTCATAGGTAGCCAGACTATGTTCGTAGAGAGAGAATGGCGACTTTCTGCCGACAACCATGCAATTCCCCTTAAATAGTTTTAACCTGACGGTGCCGGCAACATATCGCTGCGTGCTGGTAACGAAGGCAGCGAGATCGTGCCGGAACGCGGTGAACCACATACCATTATATACGAGATCGGCATAATCAATCGATACCTTCTCTTTGAATCTCAATTGCTCACGGGAAAGGGTCATCGCTTCCAGAGCTTTATGCGCCCGTATCAACACGGTAGCGGCGGGAGCTTCATATACCTCTCTCGATTTTATGCCCACCATCCTGCTCTCCACGTGATCGATGCGGCCGATTCCGTGCTTGCCGGCGATGGTATTGAGCTTCTCAATAAGCTCTAATCCGCCGAGATCCTTCCCGTTGACGCTCACCGGTATGCCCTTATCGAATCCGATCTCGACATATTCGGGCACAGCCGGCGTCTTGCTCAATGACTTAGCCCAGGCAAACGCATCATCCGGCGGCTCCGTCCACGGGTCTTCCATTGCACCGCACTCGATGCTTCTGCCCCAGGGATTCTCATCGATGGAATACGGACTGGCAACGGTAACAGGGACGGGGATGCCGTGTTTTTTTGCATATTTAATCGTCTCTTCGCGTGTCATTCCCCATTCACGGGCAGGTGCCAGTATCTTCAGGTCAGGAGCCAGTGCTGCAATGCTAACATCGAATCGCACCTGATCATTACCCTTTCCTGTAGAGCCATGCGCCACATAGGTGGCTCCTTCCTGACGTGCAACATCGGCCAGAAGCTTGGCCATGAGAGGCCGTCCCAGCGCAGTTGCCAGAGGATATTGCCCTTCATACAATGCATTCGCCTGAAGCGCAGGAAAAACGTAGTCGGAGATAAACTCCTGTGTAGCATCATAGACGAGCGCTTTAATAGCACCAACCTTCAGAGCTTTCTTCTTAATGGATGGCAGGTCTTTCACGCCGCCGACATTGACAGTAAACGCAATGATATCGACATTATACTTATCGGCAAGCCACTTGATGGCTACCGATGTATCCAATCCGCCGCTGTACGCCAGTACAACCTTTTCTTTCGTCTTTGCCTTTCTTGCCACGATGATTTACCTCCGTTTTAGTACGTCTTCCAGTATAGCCAGTCCCTTATCGATCTCACGTTCCGTGACGATGAGAGACGGCATGAACCGTATCGCGTTCGGCTTGACGTTATTCAATAACAAGCCTTGCTTCAGGCAGGCAGCAACAACCTCTTCGGATATATCGCCGCTGAGAACCAATGCCAGCAGCAGCCCATTCCCCCTGACACCGGAGATGCAACTGTACTTCGTTTTCAGTTTCTCCAGTTGATTCCTGAGGTATTTTCCTACACGTTCGACATGCGATAGGATGTCATTCTCAATAATGTAGTTCAATACTTCGTAGCCGACGGCGCAGACGAGCGGATTCCCTCCGAACGTTCCGCCGTGATCTCCCGGGACGAACACCGAAGCGCTCTCCTTCGCCAGTATAGCACCGATCGGCACGCCGCTGCCCAGACCTTTGGCGAGAGCGATGATATCCGGCTCGATATTCGCATGCTCATAGGCGAACAGCTTCCCGGTGCGCCCGATGCCGGTCTGTATTTCATCGAGGATCAGCAGGATTCCCTTCGCATCGCACAGGGCGCGTACCTCCTTGAGGTACGTATCGGAGGTCACGTTCACGCCGCCCTCGCCCTGTATCGGCTCAACCATGATGGCGCAGGTGCGTTTCGAGATCGCCGTCTCCAGCGCTTTAACATTATTGTATTCCACATTGGGGAAACCATCGGGTATCGGCGTATACGGGTCATGGAATTTCTTCTGTCCCGTGGCCGCAGTCATCGCCAGCGTCCGCCCATGGAACGATTCGTATGCTGTAATAACCTCGTAGGCTCCGTCGAGCTTCAGCTTCCCGTAACGGCGCGCCAGCTTAACCGCCCCTTCAGTCGATTCAGTGCCGCTGTTCGTGAAAAATACCCTGTTAAAGCAACTATGTGTAACCAGCAGCTCCGCCAGCTTCAGTTGCGGGATGGTATAATACAGATTCGTCGTATGGATTAACGTCTTAGCCTGCTTCGTTAATGCCTTAACCACAACAGGATGGCAATGTCCCAGGCTGTTCACCGCCAGCCCTCCGAAGAAATCGAGATATTCCTTGCCGTCGATATCCCAGACCTTCGATCCCTTGCCGCGAACCAGCGTTACGGGCAATCGTTTGAACGTCCGCATATAATATTTCTGTTCAATTTCAGGCCAGTTTTTATGTGTTTCGGACAATTGTCGTTCCATCTCCTTTGCCTTCGATCTCGCGGAGCAGGGCATGAGACACTCTGCCATCGATGATCCGTATCATCTCCACCGCTCGCAGAGCGGTTAGGCAGGCAACCATTTTTGCGGCCATGCCTCCCGTAGCAGTTCCCGAGCTTACCATCCCCTCAACCTCACCGGCGCGTAGTTTCGATATCAGCTTCTTTGAGCCGTCGAGAATACCGGGCACATCGGTGAGGAAAACAAGCTTCTCTGCTTTCAGAGATGCCGCGATCTCCGCAGCTGCGGTATCGCCGTTCACGTTCAAGATATTAATACCCTTATCATTACTCATCGCCGCCAGGCTCACCGGCGCTATCACCGGTATATAATTCTCTTTCAGCAGCGTATCGATGA
>DIKB01000047.1:0-10927 GCA_002421445.1 Dehalococcoidia bacterium UBA5629
GAAATTGATATGGGAAATCCCGGCTAAATACGAACAGGAGAGATTTATGAGAAAAGTAGCTATATTATTGATCTTATCAATGATTTTCCCATTATGTTTCTCTGGTTGCGTATCTAAGAATGAATATGAGCAATTACAGCAAAAGTTCAATGATCTGCAAAAAAAGGTTTACCAACTTCAATATGAGAATGAACAGTTGAAAGATGAATTAAAACTGTATCAGGACACATATGGAACTGTACATTCTGGTGTTACACAGCTTCCGTATGTAGGTGGGTCTAAAGATCAACTGATATTAGTTAACAACCATACTGCGACTAATCCTACATGGCAACAACTATGTAGTTTCCTGTCCTCAGATGAAACTGAACAGAAACTGTTCATATTTAGTGATTATACTAGTGGCGATAGTGCAAAGGAATTACACGATAATGCTGAATCTCATGAGTTGAGAGCAGCTTTTGTGGTAGTTGATATTGAAGGTGATAGTCGATACGCAGTTAATGCATTCAAAACAACGGACAAAGGGTTAGTATTCGTAGATTGCAATTATAGTAGATATAAGGCACATATGCTTTGGGAAATGAACAGTTTAACAAAAGCAGGCTGGTTAATGTACAGTGTGCCAGAGATATCATATGATGCTATAGCATACGTAAAGATTAACAAGGAATTAGGAATGCTTTCGTTCACCAAGGATGGTCAAAATTCCTATGAGTTCTATGAAATAATGAAGAAAAAATGGGCGGAATGCCAACCAAGATTGACTGCTTATAACAACAAAATTGAAAATCTTAACAAGGAGCTTACCCCAAATAATTATTGGGCTACACCGATTCAGAAACAATTAAAGGAGATAGAGAACGAATATAATGAACTCAAAATAATTACTAATCAACTAATTCCAATATTTGAATCGCAGGGCGTTGTAAAAAATATAGACTTATATTGGTAGCGAGGGGGTGAAGATGGCAATAAATATTGATGGGAGAAGAAAGGAACTGGAAGATGCTAGAATTACATTTAGCATTTTATCAAACTTGGTTGGACTTGTTAGCCAAGAAATTTATAGCCGATTCACTGGTATGCTAACTGCCAATAGCATTCTTATCGCCTTGATAGGTGTATCTCTTACGAGTGAACATCCTTTTCCATGGCCTTTATCAGTTATACTACCAATTATTGGAGTGTTCTTATGCATTATCTGGTTACTATTTAACTGCCATGGCACATATTGGCAGGACAGATATAGATCTGATGCAAGAAAAATAGAAGAGAAATATTTTAATGGTTTCAAAATATGGAGACAAGATTCCTCTCCATATTTAAAATATCGTCACCTTTCAATTGGTGTCATTATTATTTTTATCATAATTTACGTTGCTTTACTTTTGACAGCAACGATTGCTAGTCAAGTTTGTCTTTTTAAAAAATAGTTTTAATAATATTATGGTGAATAGATTTCACCCCAACGGTGCTTTATAAAACTTCAAGCTATCCTGAAAAGTAACTGACCGAGTATATCTCTGTACCATTTCTAAAGATTCCCATCTGCCCAAGTCTTTAATAGTCATTGTATCTATTCCAGCTTTCCTTAAGAGACAGGCAAAGGCTCGTCTGAAGCTGTGGGGATTGCAGGTGATATGGGTAGCCTGATGCAATCGTTTGAGCATGCCCTGAATGCCAGCCCTATCAATACCCCAGACGTTGCCGTCTGCCTGATACACGGATAACCACTGTTTCAACAGAGCCTCAGACGTTTGACCAAACGGAGCCTTGCCCTCTTTTTGTCCTTTGCCCCAGACTCGGATGGTATGCTCAGCCCAGTCAATATCCTCAGGCTTGACTGCACTAAGCTCAAATAATCGCAATCCCGATTCTATAAAGGTTGCAACAATGGCCTTGTTACGTAGTGCCAAGTCTGGAGGGTAATGGTTATCAAGATAGTCGAACAATTCCCTTACGTTATCCGGTGATGGTGCTTTCAACAATGGCACTGGCACTTTGGGAATGTCTATATCAGACCAAGGATTACGCATGACCTGTTTCTTTTCTAACCACCTACCAAAAGCACGAAAGGTTTGAAATAGCCTCTTTCTTGCACCTGAGGAACGCTTACCTAACCATTCGCTTAGCTGCAATGAGTTGGGGACTACTTCAAAGTCTCGGAGTAATTGCTTAAAATGCCCTTTAACCTGGATTTCCCATATTAAACTGAGACTTAGGCGGGTTGTTATGGTAAAATAGCTTCAAAAGCCCGCATGTTTACCTTCACGGTAAAGGGCTTGCTGGAGGAACCCAATGGGTGAAAAATTTCAGGAGGCACTGAAGCTTCAATTCGATAAGCGGCTGAGGCTGGAGTTCCATGGCGCCAAGATCACCTCGGACGCAGGACTGCTGGTATTCCGTGAACTCGATGAGGCACTGGGGTTGACGGAGAAGGCACCGAACTATCTGAGAGACAGCCGCGGTGGCAGGAATGTGCAGCATGAGCTGGTGCCGCTTTTGCGGCAGTCGGTGTATAGTCGCCTGGCGGGATACGAGGACACCAACGATGCTGAGAAGCTGGCCAGGGATCCGGCTATGCAAGCTGTGGTCGGACGCCGGGCATTGGAGAAGCAGGCGGCCAGCACCAACACCCTGAGCCGGTTTGAGACCGAGGTCCTTGTCAGCAACGAGAATCTGAGGGGGCTGAGGCAACTGAACGCCGGATGGGCGGACCAGGCCGTGGTGCGTACCCGTCACCAGAGAATCATCCTGGACATGGATAGCTCAGAGAGCCCGCTCTATGGAGGGCAGGAGGGAGCGGCCTATAACGGCCACTTCGGCTGTATGTGCTATCATCCTCTCTTTTGCTTCAACCAGTTCGGTGACTGCGAAGGGGCGATGCTGCGGCCGGGCAATGTCCACAGCGCTGAGCGCTGGCGGGAGGTACTGGAGCCGATTGTGGAACGATACCAGAAGAGAGGCAGGCGGCTGCTGTTCAGGGCTGATGCTGCCTTCGCCAGGCCGGAGGTATATGAATACCTGGAGCCTCGTGACCTTGGCTATGCCATCCGGCTTCCTGCCAACGATCTGCTGCAGGAGCGTATCAAGCATCTGCTGAAGCGGCCGGTGGGAAGACCTCCGCAGAAGCCTATCGTACAGTATCATGACTTCCAGTATCAGGCAAAGAGTTGGGATCACCCCAGGCGGGTGGTAGCTAAAGTGGAGTGGCATCAGGGGGAGCTATTCCCCCGAGTGGGCTTCATCGTGACCAACCTCTCTGCCAAACCCAAGGATGTGGTGCGTTTCTACAACGGGAGGGGGACTGCGGAGCAGTGGATTAAGGAAGGCAAGTATGCCTTGAATTGGACCCGGCTCTCCTGCCACCGGTTTGTGGCTAACCAGGTACGGCTCCAGCTATTCATTCTGGCCTACAACCTGGGGAACTTCCTGCGCCGGCTGGTTTTGCCCAAGCCAATCAAGGACTGGTCATTGCGCAGTCTTCAAGTGAAACTGATCAAGATGGGAGGACGGATGGTGCGCCATGCCCGGCGGATTATCTTCCAGCTATCTGAAGTGGCGATATCCAGGGAGATCTTTGCTGCTCTCCTGGGGCGGATAGCACGGCTAAGTCTGGCTCCGGGCTAAGCAGGTACACGGACAACCTGAGCGGTGGGGTGACATGGGGGAAGTATTGGCTATTCAGGGGTAGAGGGAGCTTTAGAGGGAAGATTTTTGGTAGACAGCCCCGAAAAGGAGGGTTCAGCAGGGTGGGCGGGTCTGGAGTGGTCATTGACAACCTTACGGTTAGGACGAATTATGCTGACAAAGGGCGATAAGTGATGATAATCACCTAATTGAGAAATTGATATGGGGAATCCCGGTTTAATAGTAATTTGACTGAAGTGTGTTAATCCCTTGGTATTGATTCTATCGGTAAGATACCAGCTTGATAGCTTCGCCAAGTTGTTGTTTGTTAATCCCGAAAGGTTTTTTAGCTTCATTTTGCAGCGTTCGGGACGCTGAGGCCGGAGGTTCNNGTTCGAACCCTCTCTCCCCGACCAGTCATTTTGTCTGCAGATAATGGTATTGCTAAACCTTTTCTCCTCTCCATCCGTTTCTCTGTGTAGAAAACGTTGTTAAACCTGTCTGTTACTACACAGCAGGAGCAAGGAGGTTTAGGAAGCTAAAGACACGATCATCTGTCCGTTTCATGATGGCTATTCTGTTTATGGCGATGCTGCTCATACCGGTAGGGGCGGTTTATGCGCACTAAATTACTTTTACTCACACCTGCTATCCCTTTATCTGACAAATTCTTAAGCGCCCTGGCTCTTCCATAAACCTCACTCCCTTTCTAGTCAAAAGATTCCGTTGTTCTCACTCAGTTTTTCTACACCCATAACGTTCCCTTAACTATCCATAAGTAAATATATAATGGCTGCTAAAATATGTCAAATATGTAGTTGTAGCGCTCAAGGCGAACTTTTTTCATACCTGCAGAAGTGTGATTCGCACTACAGAATCACACTTCTGTCAGTACGATAATTAATTTGCATAACTTAACTGAGGTAAGATGAAAAAACTTTTTATACTGATGACTGCAAGGCCGGAAAATTCGATCGCTATCCGTTTCGTTGTTTAATTATCTGATCTTGGCCTGTGTTCTTTCTGAAAACGTTTTAGCAGCATTAGCAAACCAAGCAGTAATGGGAAAAATCCCATCAGGAAGGAATAATCAAGCGGCCAGATAAAAAGGATGCTAGACGTCACAATAAGGACGACGGCGCTGCTTATTCCCGATTTCTTGGTTATAAGCATGCCAATACCGCCTGCAAATAACCCCCAGAAGAACCACGGCCAGAAGATCAATCCGCAGAAAACACCTGCCATCACAGTGGCACCCATTCCGCCCCTGAATTTCAAAAATATAGACCATCCATGGCCTACGACAACTGCCAGCCCGGTAATAAACCAGATTGGCGCAGAATCAGTCACCAATCTCGCAATAAAAATAGCCAGCAATCCTTTGCCGCTATCCATCAATACGGCGAGCAAAAAGGGTAGCAGTTTCAGTCTGCGATATACAGCAGCAGCACTGATTTTGCCATCACCCTCGGTCCTGATATCAACTCCACGAAAACGTGCAACGATATAGGACGACGGTATCGAACCCATAAGATAGCCAAACGGTATCAGTAGATAGGAATATAAAATCACCGTTATCTCCAATTACAATGCAATCCACGCTCGGGAACACCCTATTATAACAGAGGTAAAACAGATTTAGGCAGAAAGAAAGAATGACTTTTAATAACCCGAAGGGCAGTTTTTTCTTTTTTCGGTCTGTTTGATAGCTTCGCCAACCATAAGATAATTCATCTGCGGCACATCAACAGTCACCACTGTACCTGACGGCGGATTGTATAGACTCTTCAAATTCTTTTTAAGATCGATCTTCGGCATTGTATACCTCTTCACAATTTACTTCAGCTAGCGCGATTTTATTTTACCATTGCACATAAAAACTTGACAGGACACTAAAAAGAAGTCTACAATCTCAACCAATTGAATAATTTTAAAGGCTGAGAACAGGAATAGTACGTCTTCAGCGAAGCTACAGAGAGTCAGGCAAGGTGAAAGCTGACGCCAGCGCAAAGACAGAATGGACCTGGGAGCTGCAAACCGAAATGCCTCTATTAAGAGCATGTAGGTTCTGACGCAAAGAGAAGCGTTATCATAACTCAGGGTATATCTCTTTAACAAGAGCCGTACCTGAAAAAGATGGTTGCGTAACCGAACAAGGGTGGCACCGCGAAGATGAAGCCTCTCGCCCCTTAGCGAGAGGCTTTTTTGTTTGCAAAAATTGAAGGAGGATGATAACGATGAGATTTCAAAAGAACTGGCTCGGAGGGGCCACACGATAAGTCATACGATAAATAAATAGAAACCACAATATTTCAAATAGTAAGGAGGAATCAAAAATGAGTAAGAATCCAGTAAACAGAATCGAGTTAGAAGAAAAAGACATGCCGACGAAATGGTATAACATCCNNTCGCCCCTTAGGCGAGAGGCTTTTTGTTTGGAATAAATTTGCAGGAGGATGGCAATGATGCGATTTCAGAAAAACTGGCCATGAGTGGCCGCATAATAATACATCCGATAAAGCGAAGTGTATTCTATATAACAAAACAAACTATAAGCAGGAGAAATGAACGATGAGTAAAAAACCCTTAACCAAATTCCTATTGGAAGAGAAAGATATGCCAACGAAATGGTATAACATTCAGGCAGACTTGCCCGAACCATTACCACCCCCGTTGCATCCGGGCACAGGCAAGCTGCTGGGACCCGCCGACCTGGCGCCTCTATTCCCCATGGAGCTTATCAAGCAGGAGATGAGCCAGGAACGTTATATTGAAATCCCCGAGGAAGTACAGGATGTCTATCGAATATGGAGGCCAACACCCCTCGTCCGCGCTTATAGACTGGAAAAAGCGCTCGATACTCCTGCGAAAATCTTCTTCAAATTCGAGGACGTAAGCCCTCCTGGAAGTCACAAACCGAATACCGCAGTTCCTCAANNCCTTCCGATCTGGCGCCGCTTTTCCCCATGGAACTCATCAAGCAGGAGGTGAGCCAGGACCGGTATATAGAGATACCGGAAGAGGTGCAGGATGTTTACCGAATATGGAGGCCGACACCCTTGGTGCGCGCTTACAGACTGGAAAAAGCGCTTGATACTCCGGCAAAAATATTTTTTAAGTTCGAAGATGTAAGCCCCGCAGGCAGCCACAAGCCGAACACCGCGGTACCCCAGGCATATTACAATAAAAAAGAGGGCATCAAACGCATCAGCACCGAGACCGGAGCCGGACAATGGGGCTCAGCGCTGGCATTTGCTGGCTCCGTCTTCGGCATTGAAATCATGGTATATATGGTCAAAGTCAGCTATGAACAGAAACCATATCGACGGATCATGATGGAAACATGGGGCGCGAAATGTGTACCCAGTCCGAGCAACCTTACCAAAACGGGACGCGACATGCTGGCCAAAGATCCGGATTGCGCCGGAAGCCTCGGACTCGCCATAAGCGAGGCCGTAGAAGATGCCGTCTCAAGGGATGATACACATTATTCACTGGGCAGCGTCCTCAATCATGTGCTGCTGCACCAGACAATAATCGGTGAGGAAGCACAGAAACAGATGGAGAAGGCCGATTGCTACCCCGATATTATCGTCGGCTGCGTCGGCGGAGGATCAAATGCAGGCGGTCTCATTACCCCCTTCCTTAAAGATAAACTCGCGGGCAAGAAACCTAGGCTGCGCGTCATCCTGGTGGAGCCGGCAAGCTGTCCGACGCTGACCAAGGGCCCCTATGCCTACGATTTCGGTGACATGGCAATGATGACACCATTGTTAAAGATGTACACGCTGGGGCACGGTTTCATGCCGCCTCCCGTCCATGCCGGAGGTTTGCGATACCACGGCATGTCTCCAATCATCTCTCATCTCTATAAACTTGGATTAGTTGAAGCCAGAGCTGTTAACCAGCTTGAAACATTCGATGCCGGTGTCCAGTTCGCACGAACTGAGGGCTTTATCAGCGCCCCTGAGACAAACCACGCTATCAGAGTGGGCATCGATGAAGCTTTGAAATGTAAAGAGTCCGGCGAAGCCAAGACCATACTCATCGGGCACAGCGGACATGGCCTCGTCGACATGTCTTCCTATCAAGCCTACCTGTCCGGTAAGCTCACTAACTACGAGTATCCTGAAGAACTCGTTAAGAAAGCACTTGCCGATTTACCTAAAGTAGGAGCGTAATACAAAAACCCGGGATAATTCGGATTCCTTTTAACGGGGCCGGCACAGAATTTACGCCGTCCCCGTTTTGTTTTCATGGCGGTTTCTCCGTATCGCCGACCTCAACATTTTTCTTTGCCAGCACTATATCCCTATGCTACAATCATTAGATCATTGAATTTATCCAAACGCGTAAAGGAGACCACAGTTATGAAAAAAACAGTCGTCAGCACTGTGTCTATAAGTATAGTACTCATCCTGTCCATACTGTTCACAGGATGCGTCATAACATTTGATTCACCATCAGTCACGCAGCCGACACAGGCACAAACCACAACAGTAACCCCGGCAAATCCGATCAATCCGACATGGAATCCACCATCACCCACAAGTGCACCGGCATTACCCAGCATCGCAGATGTCGTTGAAAAAGCATTCCCTTCAGTCGTAGCCATAACAACCAAGGCAATCGTCCAGAACGCATTTCTCGGCACACAAACACAAGAAGGAGCAGGTTCCGGATGGATAATCGATAAAAACGGCATCATCATTACGAATAATCACGTTGTGGAAGGCGCCGAAAAAGTTGTTGTTGAACTATCGGATGGCAGAAAATTTGAAACAGGGACCGATCGCGTATATCGCGATCCGGTCGCTGATATAGCAGTCATCAAGCTTGATGCCACCAATCTGCCTGCCATAAGCATCGGCGATTCGACAAAGCTGCGCGTTGGAGACTGGGTTGTCGCCATCGGCAATGCACTTGGAGAAGGGATCAGCGCCAAGGAAGGCACAGTCAGCAGGCTCCGTGTATCTATACCGGTGGGCCAGGGGCAAACGCTAACCGATCTTGTCGAAACCTCAGCAGCCATTAATCCGGGAAACAGCGGTGGACCGCTCGTCAACATGATGGGACAGGTTATCGGCATGAACACCATCAAGCTGGCTGATGTCAACCTTGAAGGACTTGGTTTCGCCATCAGCACAAAAGGAGCGCTACCGATAATACAACAGCTTATTAATAGAGGCTATGTATCCCGCCCTTATATGGGAATCACTCCTCAAACACTCGACGCATATACAGCAGCAGTATTCCGTTTTCCCGTCGAAAAGGGAGTAATCCTCCGAGTTTATCCCAATACGCCCGCAGCTAAAGCAGGGCTGAAGGATAATGATATCGTCACCCGCTTTAACAGCAAAGAGATGACGACAGCGGAGTCACTCGTTCAGGAGATACAGAATTCTCCAATCGGAGCGGAAGTGCAAATAACGTATATCAGAAATAAAGAGACCAAAACTACCACTGTCCGACTTGAGGAAAGCCCTAACACAAGAAAACAATGATACGGTGGCAGGAGACACTAGAAAAAAGTGGTTACCACTTATTTTGCGGTAAGTCTTTGAACTCCGAAAGTCACTTCGCTGCCGGCAATCTTGTGTTTCTCGCTATACACTCCATCGGGGCTATGACCGGCAGTAATAGATTCGGCCAGCGTTTCCTCCCTGATATAATCAGAGTACGTTTTCATAACATTCTGAACAGCATCGCCATCATAGTAAATAGCGATATGATCAGCAATTTCGAATCCGGCGGATTTTCGCATGATTTGTAATCGGCGCACTATCTCCCGCGCCATACCCTCCGTCTCCAGATCACCGGAAATACGGGTATCAACAGCAACCGTACAATCGCCCTCTGACATCAACGCGTATCCATCCAAACCACCCATATCATCAGATTGAACAAATTCCACGTTCTTTACATTCAATTCTTCGATAATCTGAGATGACAAACGCTGCAGATTTTCAATTTCGCTCCTGGAACGGAGCTTAACCAGAGCTTTTGATAATGGCTGTCGGACTTTCACACCGGCTTTTGACCTGGCAGCGCGACCAAGGCTACACACTGTCATAACGAGATTCGTTGTCGTATTAAGCTGCGCATCGATTAAAGACATATCAGCAACGGGGAAATCCGTTAGATGAACGCTCTCCGGAGCAGTAACATCAACAGAGCATACCAGGTTTCGATACATATCCTCGGCAATAAAGGGCATAAACGGAGCCAGCAGCTTTGTCAGGGTCACCAGACACTGATATAACGTGGAATAAGCAGCAGTTTTATCCGTATCATTCTGGCTCTTCCAAAAGCGACGGCGGCTTCTACGAACATACCAGTTTGAAAGATCGCTGACAAAAGATTCGATCTTTCTGCCTGCCGTCGTAGGATCGTAATTCTCCAATGCAGTGTCAACATCAGCGATAAGCTGATTCAGACTTGATAATATCCAGATATCGAGATCGGATAGTTCCGGATTAGACACCGTTTTCGGATCGAAATTATCGATATTGGCATACATGACAAAGAAAGAATAGGTATTCCACAGGGTAAGGATAAAGCTGCGTAGCACTTCTCCAACCATGTCGCTGGAGAAACGCCGTACATTTCCGGGAGGCGATGATGTAAACAAATACCACCGAAGAGCATCTGCGCCGGATTTATTCAGAACACTCCACGGGTCAACAACATTGCCGCGGGCTTTACTCATCTTTTCACCCTGCGCATCAAGAATAAGCCCGAGACAGATCACATTTTTGTAGCAGGGTTCTCCCTTAAGCAGCATAGACAATGCGTGAAGGCTATAGAACCAACCACGGGTTTGATCAACAGCTTCACAAATATAATCGGCAGGGAAGCTTTTATTAAAAATATCCTTATTCTCAAACGGATAATGCCACTGAGCAAAAGGCATGGCTCCGGAATCGAACCAGCAGTCAATGACTTCCGTTTGCCGCTTCATCTGTCCGCCGCAACGCTGACAATCAAAGGTGATATCATCGACGTACGGCCTGTGCAGGTCAAGATCGCCCGAAACCCCGCTCACATTCGGCTTTGCTTTCAATTCGTCAATGCTACCCACACATTCCAGAAATTGGCACGATGGATTAGAACAATGCCATACATTAAGAGGCGTACCCCAGTACCGTTCACGAGAAATTGCCCAATCGACATTATTTTCCAGCCAGTTGCCAAACCGCCCCGACTTGATATGATCGGGATACCAGTTTATCGTCGCATTGCCATCGATTAATTCCTGCTTCTTTGCCGTCGTCCGGATATACCAGCTTCGTTT
>DIKB01000047.1:10981-11355 GCA_002421445.1 Dehalococcoidia bacterium UBA5629
CCGCGAGATGAGAGATCCTCAATAACCAGAGGATCAGCCTTTTTCACGAATTTGCCGGCAAAAGGATACGTCCCCAAAATCTTGCCGGCCAGATCGACATTCTGAACAAAATCAAGCTCGTTCTCTTCTCCAGCCTTAAAATCAACCTCGCCAAATGCCGGCGCTACATGGACAATGCCAGTGCCGTCTTCCATGGACACAAAATCAGCCGCGATGACCCTATAGGTAAGTTCGCGATCTTTCGGCACCTCGTGCACCGGAAAATTAATTGAAGGCGTTGAAGAGCCGGCAACAAAAGTTTTTTCAAAGCGCCGCCGTTCCACATTGAAAGAATGAGGATTAAAAAGAGGCTCATACTCTATACCCGCAAGCTC
>DIKB01000049.1 GCA_002421445.1 Dehalococcoidia bacterium UBA5629
ATGCAACCTTCGATATTGTGATCCGTCATCATGAAGACGCTAACGGGCTTCTCATGTCGGATAAAAAGCGATTTGATTTTACCCGTGATGGCATCGATACTATCGAATTTCAGGTTGTCACCAATCCTGGCGAGCCCCTGAAGCCGTTATCGATGATCGCATCAGGCGGTGAGACGTGCCGCATAATACTCGCTCTCAAAAGCGCTTTGAAGCGCGCAGACCCGATACCGACTCTGGTATTTGATGAAATCGATATCGGTGTCGGCGGTAGAAGCGGGGATACTGTCGGAAAAAAACTGGCGAGTCTAGCCCGATACCATCAGGTATTATGTATTACTCATCTTCCGCAGATTGCCTGTTTTGGGGATCAACATTTGATAGTAACGAAGGATGTAAGCTCCGGGCGCGCATCGACTAAGGTTGTTATGATCAATGGGAAGGACAGGGTAAATGAATTAGCTGCCATGCTCGGCTCTCAGGGCGATGCTAAATCAATGGTATCGGGAGCACAGGATCTTTTGCAAAAGGCCGAAGCATGGAAGAAGACAGCAGAAAAGTAATTTTGGAAAACTACTTTTTCCGGTGCAACTCAGTTATCTTTTTCTCCAGGATATAGAGTTTTCCCCGTTCCAGTTTCACTACCTTCGTTTTAATCAGCATAAGCAGGGCTTTCCTTTTAGGGTCTCGTTTCCCGAATAGCATGGCGGAAAGCGAACCTCTTCGTTTCTTAATTCCCAGTTGCTCGAGTGTAAGCGCACGCGAGGATACGGTGGCACGCTGCTTTCGTAATGTGGTAATAAGCTGTCGGAGTGCTATGCGTTCCATCATCTGGGGAAGGATAATGAAAATAGCCACCAGGATCACCAACAGCAGAGCAATTAAAATCATGTTGTCCATGGTCAGTATTGTATCGCAGGTTTCTATCGACCTACAAGCTGAAATATGAGGCGTCGTGTGCTATAAAGAGGTTAATTCATATTGAATGTAATGGTAAATAACGTTAGAATAGAGCAACTATAATATTGAGGTAGTACATGCAACAAGGCATTCAATGCAATAAATGTGGTCTTGGTAATCCCTTCGGGTCCAAGTTTTGTTCGCACTGCGGTGCCAAGCTTCAGTATCAGTGTCCCCGATGCAATGGATTGTTAGAGCCCGGACTCAAATTCTGTCCGGCCTGTGGCATGGCACTTGATTGGGGAGGGGGTGTAAATCAGGAACCGAAACCTCCGATAATAAGGGAGTTTCCCAAACCGGAGATGCTGCCCAGTACCGAAAGCAACGAGGTTAAAATACCTGCTGCATCTCCTGCATCGCAACCGGCAGAAACTGTGCAGAAGGAAAAGTCGAAGCCAAAGAAAAAGGCGAATATCTGGCTTATTGTGTTAATTGTTATCGTCCTTCTCATTGCTGCATTGTTTATCGTCGATATGTTTTCGCAAGGCACTCTCTCAGCCAGTTTGCTACAATCATCGACATCGACGTTGGCGTCTACCCCCGTGCGATCATCCGGAACGGTTGCCATCACTGCTCAGTCTCTATACGCTGCATATGCTATGAACAGGACGGCGGCTCAGATGCTATATGATGATCAGAAAATCAAAGTAAGCGGTTTTATTCGTAGCACCGGCATATCGGCCGGTGACGCGCCCTTTGTTAATCTGATCGGGGGCATCGATACGATCGGCGTCTATTGTGCATTTGACAAGCAGAACCAGAGCCAGATAGCACAGTTGAAGCCGGGGAATACGGTGACAATACAGGGTATATGTGACGGGTATTATGGTACCGATGTGCGGTTAAACCAGTGCGTATTGTTTAATTAGTGGTTACTATCGTAAGCTATTTCAGATCAAAAATGATATGTTAGAATAGTGTCGTTGCGATAATTAATTGCAGCGATGGAGGTGTTTACTGATGGATATTGGATGGTTCCGCGATCTGGTGATCTGTATCTGGGGGCTGGTTGCTGCAATTGTTTTGATATTCGTGGCAATTCTTGTCTTTAGCCTTTACCGGAAAACAAAGGTGGTGCTGAATTCGATTGACGAAGCGACGCAACAGGGCAAGCAGATATTAACATCCGTAGAGTCCAGCGCTTCCGTTGTGCAAAATATGGTTTCAACAGTTGATCAGGATCTGTTTAAGCCACTCATGCAAATAGTGGCTATCGCCCAGGGTGTTCGCTATGGAGTCGATATGTTCAGTAAGTTCTTCAATGCGAAGAAGGGAGGAAGCAATGCCAAATAAAGATGCAGGTGTCGGGTTTGCAGCAGGATTGGCGATCGGTGCAGTTATCGGGTTAGCTATCGGTTTTCTCTATGCTCCTCGCTCCGGTGAGGAGACAAGGGAGATATTAAAAGACAAGGCGGAGATGCTAAAAGAAAAAGCCGAAGCTCTTAAAGAACAGGCAGCAGAGGTAATGGAACAGGCAAAAAAAGCTGCAAAAGAGGCTGCCGCTGAAGCAGTTAAAAAAGTGCAAGAATCCCTGTAGTATTTCCCCGTTCCTATCAGGTCATCAGGGGGCTTTATCCGCCTTCGGAATAGTTCTTTAGACTGAAGGTATAGTTCTGTATTATGCCTTCTGCAACTTTGCATGCTACAATTAATTGCAGTTAATCTTCGAACATGCAAAGGACAGGTCTTCCCATGTCATTGGATTACATAACCATCAAAGGTGCCCGCGAACACAATCTGAAAAACATCGATGTCTCTATTCCGCGCGATAAGCTCGTAGCTATTACCGGTGTTTCAGGTTCAGGTAAAAGCTCGCTTGCTTTCGATACTATCTATGCCGAGGGCCAGCGCAGATATGTGGAGTCTCTTTCCGCATACGCCCGCCAGTTTCTGGGCAGGATGGAGAAACCGGACGTAGACTATATCGAAGGGCTGAGTCCGGCGATTTCGATCGACCAGAAGGGTCCCTCTCATAATCCCAGATCCACAGTGGGGACTGTTACGGAGATTTACGATTATTTGCGTTTGCTTTTTGCACGTATCGGCCATCCCCACTGTCCCAACTGCGGGCGGGCGATTGCCCGTCAAACCGTGCAGCAGATAACTGATGCCGTCCGTGCAATTCCTGCAGGTAAGCGAATAATGGTCCTTGCGCCTGTTATTAAGGATCGCAAGGGAGAACATCTGGCTGTTTTTGATGACCTGAGAAAAGCCGGATTTGTCCGGGTTCGAGTCGATGGCTACGTGCACGACCTCTCCGAGGAGTTCTCCCTTGAGAAGAACAAGAAACACAAAATAGAAGCGGTTGTCGATAGACTGGTTACGGGAGAGGCAGATACCTCGAATCGCATCGCCGATTCTATTGAGACGGCACTGAAGCTGGGTGGCGGAATTGTCCTGATCTCAGTCGTTGATGGAGAGGAACTGCTGTTTTCGGAGCATTTTGCCTGCGAGCACTGCGGTATCAGTCTCAATGAGATCGCGCCCCGCTCGTTCAGTTTCAATAGCCCTCACGGTGCCTGTCCTGAATGTTCCGGCATCGGCGTGAAGCTTGAAGTCGATCCGAGCCTTATCTTGACGGATAAAAAACTCAGCATTGCTGATGGTGCAATTAAGATATGGGGTTGGGGTGCGTGGCGTGCTCAAGAGTTGGAAAGCATAGCAGGACGATACGGCTTTTCGCTTCGGACACCCATGAGTGAGCTTAGTCCGGAACAACTCGATATCGTACTGTATGGTGAGGAAGGCGAACTGATCAAATCCAGAGGCTATAAGGGGAGAACGAGGGAATATTTTAATGGATATGAGGGGGTTATTCCTTATCTGGAACGGCTCTATAAAAGCACGGAATCAGGGAATACCCGCGAGTATATCGAACAATTCATGTCATCGCATCCCTGTCCCGTCTGCAACGGTAAGCGTCTCAAGCCGGAATCACTGGCTGTGACTGTTGATGATAAAAACATCATTGAGGTAACGGATCTGCCTGCATCTGAAGCACATCGCTGGATACAGACGCTGAGTTCTAAAGAAGCTGAGGCGCGGCTTACCCAGAATGAGCTTGTCATCGCCCGCCAGATACTGAAAGAGATCAGCACACGCCTGACGTTTCTTGTCGATATCGGTCTGGGCTATTTGACTCTGGCCCGTCCCTCCGCCACACTGAGCGGTGGTGAAACGCAGCGTATCAGGCTTGCCACCCAGATCGGCAGCGGTCTTATGGGTGTCCTTTACGTCTGCGATGAGCCGACAATCGGTTTACATCCTGCTGATATACATCGTCTAATATCGACGATGTACCGGTTGCGTGATCTCGGTAATACCATCATTATCGTCGAACACGATGAGGCGATGATGCGTGCAGCAGATTATATCGTCGATATGGGGCCCGGCGCCGGTGAATCTGGCGGTAGAGTTATCGCCACCGGAACTCTCCAGGAGATCATCAGGAATACGGAGTCAATCACCGGCCAATATCTCGGTAAAACAAAACAGATACCCATGCCTGCATCCCGTCGCCCGGGATCAGGGAAAGATCTGGTTATAAAGGGCGCGCGTGAAAACAATTTGAAGAGTATCGATGTTTCGATACCTCTCAATAAATTTGTGTGCGTCAGCGGCGTTTCCGGGAGCGGCAAGAGCACACTGGTTAACGAGGTGTTGTACAAACGTCTTGCCCAGTATTTCTATCGCGCCAAGGATAAACCGGGGAAATCCGATAGTATCTCCGGGCTGGAATACATTGATAAAGTTGTCGATATCGATCAATCACCCATAGGCAGAACCTCGCGGAGCAATCCGGCGACGTATACCGGCCTATTTTCACCGATCCGTGAGCTATTCGCTGCTGTGCCTGAAGCGCGTGCCCGCGGTTATGCGCCGGGCCGGTTTTCCTTTAACGTCAGGGGTGGCAGATGTGAGTCCTGTCAGGGTGAAGGATACATTCACATAGAGATGCAATTCCTTCCTGACGTTACGGTGCCGTGCGAAGTCTGCAAAGGGAAAAGATATAACAGAGAAGCTCTGGAGATTCAGTTCAAAGGGAAAACTATCGCCGATGTTCTGGATATGACTGTGGATGAAGCGCTCGGCTTTTCTCAGAACTTCCCTCAGGTTAAAAACAAGCTTGAGACGCTGCATGATGTCGGTCTGGGGTATATCCGTCTTGGTCAGCCGGCACCGACGTTATCCGGTGGAGAGGCGCAGCGGGTTAAACTGGCAACAGAGCTATCGCGACGATCGACGGGTAAAACGCTGTATATACTCGATGAGCCGACGACGGGACTATCCTTTTCCGATATCGAATGCTTATTGAAAGTGCTTCAACGGTTGGTGGACGGCGGCAATTCCGTCATCATTATTGAGCATAACCTCGATGTTCTCAAAAATGCCGACTATATTATTGACCTCGGGCCCGGCGCCGGCAACGATGGCGGGAGAATCATTGCTACCGGGACACCGGAGGAAGTAGCGGAAATTGAGGGTTCTTATACCGGCCAATATCTGAAGCAGACTCTGTCTGCCGCTACCCCTTTTATCGTATTTGAATAACAAATGTTGCAGTTTCGCCGGCCTGCTGCTCCCACAGCCTCTTATAGGTGAGCACTATCCTGGTTTCCCCCTGTTTGAGGGGTTGAAACACGAATTGATTTTTGCCGCCGCTGCCCATCAGCCCCGGGTTGCTGAGTACGTATTCGCTTGAGACAAGGTTGACATACGCCTGGTCAAAGCTGGCTTCCCAGATATAGCCGGTGGTGGCATTGCCTTCGGCAGAGATAATGAACTGACTTCCGATGCTGCTCTCTATCTTCTGCTCGGTCGGCGTGCCGGGTGTTGCCGGTTTTTCCCAGGAATATTCCTTTATGCTGCTGCACCCGGCAATGAGAAAAATGCCAAGGGTGAGAACAATCAATATCGCTTTGAGTTTATTCATGTATTTCTCCTTATCCGATCGACGGACATCTCTCCATATATTAATAACGTCTGCTCGCCAGCAATATAATCAACAGGATGATGAGGATGACGATGACGGCCATCACAAAAATCCAGATGATAAATAGGTTATCGTTCGATGGTGCGGGGTTTGAATGTGCGCTCGTTGTCAGCACGCGATCAATGCCATAAACCTTTGAACCCTTTCCTGGAGCCAACCCTACGGCTTTGTAGTGGTATGTGGTGCCCTTGCTTAGTTTGGGAATGGAGCAATTGAACGCAGCCGGATATGCGTATGTTTGCGGAGGCTGTGCATTACCGTATGTGGTTGTTGTGCCCCATTCAAACCATACCTGAACCTCTTTGCTGTCACCCATCGATGCCAGATCGCCGTTGAGAACAGCGGTCGTCTCGGTGATATTGGTTGCGGATTCGGTTATCACGCTGACGGTTCCGGCGGAGCCGGTAGTGAAGGAGATATCAGTGCCGTAAACGGCGGATGAACCGGTTGTCGGCGGTATCTCCACGCTGCGGAAATGATAGGTGGTATTGGGAAGCAATCCGGTGATATTGACGCTGAATGGGCCGGTCGCTGTCTTTTGCTGTGGCGCTGAGGTATTGCCGTATGTCAGAGATGTTCCCCACTCAAACCATACTTGGACATAGTTATGGCTGCCCATTGAGTTAATTGTTCCCCGCAGCGTTGCCGACCCTGAGGAGATATCCGTTGCCTGATTTGTGCTGACCATCAGTGCCGGCGCTGCCTCTGTGGCGAAGTTATTATCCATACCGTATACCGGAGCGGCATTGGCAACAAGCGGCATGGCTATGGCACGGTAATGATAGAGAGCGCCGGGGTTCAAGCCGGAGATGGTGGCATTGAATCCGAAAGGTGCTCTCACTGTTTGTGGTGGTGTGCTGTGTCCGTATGCCGATGTCGGCCCCCATTCAAACCATACCTGAACCGTCTGATTTCCGTATGCGCTGACATCGCCGTTAAGCTCGGCGGATGTGGCCGAGACATTGCTCACGGGGTCTGTGTTCACGATGAGTCCCGGCTGTGCCGGTGTGTTGAATATCATGCCGTTGCCGTATATCGGTACGCTGCCGATGCCGGGAGGGAATGCCACTGCTCTGAAATAGTATGTTTTTCCCGGGAGCAGTCCGGTGATGTGTATATAGAAGGGGCCGGGATTGCTCATGATATGCTGGACAGTCATATTGCCGTATATATCCGTAGTGCCCCATTCGAACCATACTTTGATATCGCTCATCTGTCCCTGCTGGTAGCTGATCGTGCCGGCAAGTGTGGCGCCGGTGGTGGAAACATCTGTTGCCGGCTGGGTGACCACACGCATCCCCGGAGATATCTTTGTGGTGAATATGCGCTCCGAACCGTAGACCGGCGGTGCTCCCAGCAGCACAGGTCTCGCGGCGCTGCGGAAATAGTATGTTCTACCCGGTGTCAGCCCCACGAGCGTTGTACTGAACAGATTGGGAGATGTCAGCGTGGTTCTGGTGGTGCTGTTGCCATACATCGGCGTTTCTCCCCAGTCGAACCAGGTTTCGATTGCAGTATACATGCCGGTGGATTCCAGTTGTCCTGTGAGCGATGCTGAATCGATTGTAACTGAACCGGCGGGTAACGTTCGCACTGAGACGATTGGCGTGGGCACCGGTGTCGGGGCAGGTGTGGGGGGTGGCTGGGGTGCCGGTGCTGCACTGGTTCTGAACGATGCATTAGCCCCGCGTGAAATCGTTCCTCCGACCAATGAAGATACAGCGACCATGCGAAAGTGGTAAACCGTGTTCGGTGTTAATCCTGTGATCGTTGCGCTGACCGGTCCGGGCGCCGTATATGTTTGCGGCTCGGTCGATTTGCCATAGCCTGTTGATGTCCCCCACTCGAAATATACCGAGGCGGAAGGATCGGTGCCCAGATTGCCATCAGTACCGTTGAGCGTTGCTGAAGTTTGCGTCACATTGCTGGCCGAGGTGGTTGCGATCACAATCGCTCCCAGTACCGGTGTTGCCGGCAGCAAAGCGATAATAGCGATGAGAAGAAAAATCAGAATGAGTTTCTTCAATACTGAACCTCCCTGAGAATGAACTAACGATGATATATTCGAAATTATACCTGCAGCAGTGTAGCCTTGCAAGACTAATTCTGGAGAAATGAACGTAGCATACTGCAAAATGCCTGATAATATTACATAAAGTAACTATGTTCTTGCCCGCCTGGTATGTAATGGAATATCATAGTGGCTATTCGGTTGGGATGTTTTTGTTATGCGGAAGAATATATCGCTCGATACATTGCGTCAGGAAATTAAGGCTCGTGTTGATGACCAACGCCCCGATTTGATTGCTTTGAGCTGCGGGATTCATGATGATCCGGAGATGGCTTTTCAGGAAGAGCATGCGGTTGCTTTGCTCATAGCGTATCTGGAAAAGAACGGGTTTACTATTGAGATGGGGAGTGGTGGGCTAAAGACGGCATTTGTGGCGTCGTACGGGAGTG
>DIKB01000009.1 GCA_002421445.1 Dehalococcoidia bacterium UBA5629
CGCGCTGATGATAATGAAGAAACGATCAAAAACCGCTTGAAGGTATATCATTCCCAGGCGACACCCATATTGGATTTTTATAAAGATAAACTGGTAAAAATCGACGGGACAGTTGAAATAGCTAAAGTGACTGAGCAGATAGTCAAAGCAATGAAGGTGAAATAGCAGAGGTAATGACTGTTCTTAAATCTCCTGAGGAGATAGCGTATATGAGGCAGGCGGGGAGGATAGTAGCAGCAGGCCTCCAGAGGATGAAGGAGGCGGTTAAACCGGGCATTAAAACGCGGTTACTTGATGAAGTAGCCGTGAAAGAATTAAAAAAGTGGGATGCGAAAGCATCTTTCAAAGGGTACCAGGGATATCCCGCCAGTGTTTGCATCTCAATTAACGATGAGATCGTGCATGGCATACCCGGTGACAGGGTATTGCAAGAAGGGGATATAGTTTCGATAGATTTCGGAGCCATCTACCGCGGATTCCACGGTGATGCAGCGATAACGGTGGGGGTGGGGCAGATAAGCGCGCAGGCACAGGATCTCCTGACGGTAACTGAAGCTTCATTGAATGAGGGGATTGGCGCTGCGAAAAGCGGCGGGCATCTCGGCGATATTTCTGCGGCTATTCAGGGACATATCGAAGCGAAAGGCTTCGGGGTTGTGAGGGAGTATTCCGGACACGGCATCGGGAGGCATCTCCACGAAGATCCGCTCGTGCCGAATTTTGGTGTTAGTGGAACCGGGATGGCGTTGAAAGACGGGATGACAGTGGCAATTGAACCGATGGTGACGGCTGGTGATTGGAGAACGAGAGTTAACCAGAATAAGTGGACGGTTCATACTGCGGATGGAAGTTTAGCGGCTCATTTTGAGCATACGATAGCGATACGAGATGGTAAAACTGAGGTATTAACACTACTGTGAACGACAATACGATGGATAAGGAAACTATTGAGGTTGAAGGGACAGTGCTTGAAGCATTGCCCAATGCTTCGTTTCGCGTAGAGCTGGCAAATGGTCATAAAGTGCTGGCTCACATCTCGGGGAAAATGCGTAAAAATTACATACGAATTCTGCCTGCGGACAGGGTTCTTGTAGAACTGTCTCCGTACGATCTGGCGAGAGGGCGGATAACCTATCGGTTTAAGTAAAATAGCTGTATTTCCTTTGACATTATGGTGACTAAAGGATTATTATATAGGGTATTTTTGAATTAGGTGACGAGGTAATTAGCCGTGAAAGTTCGATCATCAGTTAAAATAAGATGCGAAAAATGTAAGATAGTCAGACGACATGGCGTTGTGCGGGTTATATGTACCAACCCCAAGCACAAACAGCGCCAGGGATAAACAGCGGAGAGAAAAAACGATGGCACGTATTACTGGTGTTGATATACCACGTGAGAAAAAGATCAGAATTTCGTTGCGATATTTATATGGTATCGGCCCGATGTTGAGCGATAAGATACTGGAAACAACGAAAATTGATCCTGAAAAGAGGGTGAAGGACCTTACTGAAGAAGAGGTTAACCTTATCCGTGATGCTATAGATAAAGAGTACACGGTTGAGGGTGAGCTGCGAAAACAGGTTCAGATGAATGTGAAGCGGCTCATTGAGATTGGCAGTTATCGAGGGCAGCGGCATCGCCGCAATTTACCTGTTTGGGGTCAGCGTACGCGCACTAACGCTCGAACCAAGCGCGGTCTCCGTAAGACGGTTGCCGGGCGCGGTCAGAAGCGTGGATCCAAGAAGTAAGCGCCTGTCCGGATAATAAAAGGAGTTTTGCTGTATGGCACAAAAGAAGAAAGTAAAGACCAAGAAACGTGAACGTAAAGTCGTAGGCGACGGTAAAGCATTTATCGTGTCTACCTTTAATAACACAATTGTGACGCTGACTGATGCCAGAGGAGATGTTCTGGCGTGGGGCAGTTCAGGAACGGCGGGCTTCAAAGGCTCACGTAAGGGAACGCCATATGCGGCTCAGCTCGCGGCTCAGGGTGCCGCATTGAAAGCGAAGGATCAGGGTTTGAGGCAGGTTGAGGTCTTTGTTCGCGGTCCTGGTAGCGGACGTGAAGCAGCGATACGTGCCCTGCAGGCGAATGGTATTTATGTGGCTGCAATTCATGATGTAACGCCGATACCCCATAACGGGTGTCGGGCTCGGAAGAGAAGGCGAGTATAAGTATGGGACGATATACAGAAGCTAAATGTCGTTTGTGCCGCCGTGTCGGCGATAAAATGATGCTTAAAGGCGATCGGTGCTTCACCGCGAAATGCGCTATTGAGCGTCGGAAAGTGTTGCCGGGGTATAACTCCACCAGTAAGAGACGTCCGAAGAAGTCCGAGCGCGGACTTCAACTGATTCAGAAGCAGAGGGCACGTCGTACCTATGGTGTTCTTGAGCGCCAATTCCGCAAGATATTCGGCGAAGCGGAGCGTATGTCCGGCGTTACCGGCGATCATCTCGTTGTCCTTCTGGAGAGGCGTTTTGATAATGTGGCGTTTCGCCTTGGATTCGGCGATTCTCGCGCCCAATCCAGGCAGATCATCTCACACGGCCATTTGACTGTAAATGGACGACGGGTGAGCATCCCCTCTTATGTGATTAAGGCGAATGATATGATCGGGTGGAGGGAAGAGAGCAAGAAATCTGAGTATTTTAAGACACTGGTCGAAAAGATTGCAGACAAAATCGTCCCGGTCTGGTTGAACCTCGATACCAGCAACATGGCTGGCAAGGTCGTAAATTTGCCCACCCGTGACGATGTTGAAGTTAAATTTGAGACAAAAGCTATCGTAGAATACTATTCGCGATAGGGGAAGGTGTCGTGGCTGGATTATTATTACCTAACGTTATTTGTACTGAAAGCAACAAAAACTTCGGGCGTTTCGTTGCCGAACCTTTAGAGAAAGGTTTTGGCACAACGCTTGGGAATAGCCTGCGGCGCGTTCTTCTCGGTTCGCTAACAAGCGCAGCAGTTTCAGCGGTTGAGATTGCCGGAATTCAGCATGAGTTTTCCGTCATCCCGCATGCCCGCGAGGATACGATCGGCTTTCTGTTGAATATCAAAGAGATTTGCATTCGTTCGCTTTCTCAGCACGAGGGGACAATGACCCTGCAGATAGATCGTGAGGGTGAAGTTGTTGCCGGCGATATTAAGACGACTTCGGATTTTGAGATTATCAATCCCGATTTGCATTTGATCACTCTCGATTCATCAAAGGCGAATCTCGATATTAAATTCTACGTGAAGATGGGCAGGGGGTATGTTCCCGCCGGATCGAGCGATGGTCTGGCTCCGGGGATTATACCGATTGATGCCATCTTCACGCCGGTCAGGAATGCCAATTACACCGTTGAGGCCAGCGGGCTGGAAGAGGGTGCGGAGAAGGAAAAATTGACGCTCGAGATATGGACCAACGGAACGTTATCGCCACTTGAAGCGTTGACGCAGAGCGCCACCATACTTGTTGATCAGTTTGCCTGTTTCCGCAATCTGGCGAAGACGATTGCTGATGAAAATGGCGAGCCGCCGTGGCCGCGCTTGCTGCCTCCTGAGCAGTACAATATGCGGCTTGAGGACATGAACCTGTCCACGCATACCTATAACAGCTTGCGGAGAGGTTCGATTACGACGCTGGGTGAGCTTCTGGAGAAGGCATCGGAAGGCGATTTAACATCGCTGGCTGGATTCGGTGCCAAATCTCAGGAAGAGGTGGAAGAAACCCTGCAGAAACTGAATTTACCCTTTGTGCCCGAGATCAGAAAGAAAGCCAAGAAGAAAGATTCTGATGACGAGGGCGGCGACGCAACTAAAGAAGAGGAATTGTCATGAGACATAAAATTGACGGACGTAAACTGGGGAGACCATCAGGCCCACGGCGTTTGATGTATCGGAGTATGATAACCGATTTCCTCAGACATGAGAAAATAGTGACGACTGAAGCTAAGGCCAAGGAAATTAAAGGCATGGCTGAAAAAATGATTACCCTTGGCAAAAAGGGTGATATTGCTGCACGGCGGCGCGCAGCAATGACCATTACCGATAAGGACGTTGTTTCCAAATTGTTTGAGACGATCGGTCCGAAATTCGCGAATCGTCCGGGTGGCTATACGCGCTTGATCAAGCTTGGTCCCAGGGTGGGCGATGGTGCCCCTATGAACAAGCTAGAGATGGTTGAATAGCCGGTTACGTTTGTGTGTCGTTCTTTAACAGCAATAGAAAAGTCGTTCTGGTTGTAGAGTATGATGGCGGGCGGTATTACGGCTTCCAGTGGCAGCCTGATGTACCCACGGTGCAGGCTGAGTTGGAAGGGGCCATCAATAAGCTGACGGGTGAGCAGCGGCGGGTGATCGCCGCCAGCCGGACTGACGCAGGGGTACATGCCAGGTGTCAGGTAGTCAGTTTCTGGACGGGATCACGGCTGCGCCCTTCGATACTGGTGAAGGCGTTGAATCACTACCTCCCGGACGATATTGCGGTGAAGAAAGCATGTGATGTGGCGGAAACGTTTGATATCCGCCGCGGAGCAGCGAGCCGGGAGTATGAATACTCCATATTGAATTGCGATGCACGGTCTCCGCTGGACAGAGGCCGAAAGTATCTGGTTGTAAACGAATTGAATATTGATATGATGAACAAAGTATGTGATATATTGAAAGGGCAGCATGATTTTGCTTCTTTTTGTGCGGCGTTTTTCAATGGTAAAAGCACAGTTCGCACGATGAATGAGGCGAGAATTGACCGGGAAGGCGTTGACGTGGTGTTCCGCGTGAACGCAAACTCATTTTTACCTCATCAGGTGCGCAATACGATAGGCTTGCTCATTCGGGTGGGTTTGAGCAGGATCGGAATTGATGAATTTGTGCGGATTATGGATGCGAAGAAGCTCGGGCTGGCAGGTCCAACCGCCCCTGCGTATGCGCTGTGTCTTACGAAGATTAATTATCCCACCATGTTGGAGTTAACAAGATGAAGACCTATTCTACAAAAGCAAGTGATGTTATTCGCAAATGGCATGTTATCGATGCCTCGGGTCAGACGCTTGGCCGCCTGTGCACAGGCATCGCCAAAATTCTGATGGGCAAAACAAAACCCATGTTTCTCCCGAATATGGATACCGGTGATTATGTCATCGTGATTAATGCGGCAAAGGTAAAGCTGACCGGCAATAAAATGCAGGACAAGGACTATCACTGGTTCTCCGGATATCATGGCGGCATCAAGAGTAGAACTGCCGAGAAAATGATTGAGGTTCATCCTGAGCAGGTGATCGAACATGCTGTGAAAGGGATGCTGCCGAAGAACCGTCTTGGCAGGGCAATGTTTAGAAAACTGAAGGTCTACGCCGGCGAGACTCATCCGCATGAGGCTCAGGTAATCGGGTCAAAGGTAGCCGCAGAAGGGAGTGCTAAATCGTGACAACACAAACAAACAATCGTGCAGTAGGACGGCGCAAGTGCGCCATAGCCCAGGTGAAATTAATACCCGGGACTGGAGAGATAATCGTTAACGGGAAGCCATTAGAAAAGGCATTTCCCCGTGAACATTACCGCCTCGTCATTACGAAGCCGCTGGCGACGACGGAGACGCTTGGAAAATTCAATGTAGAGGTTAAGGTTGTCGGTGGCGGCACCACCGGGCAGTCTGATGCCATCTGCCACGGCATAGCCCGTGTGCTGGTGAAATATAACGAAGAATTTAAGAAATCACTGCGTCAGGCAGGTCTGCTGACTCGTGATCCCCGCATCAAGGAACGCAAAAAGCCCGGCCTCAAACGTGCCCGCAAAGCGCCGCAATATACCAAGCGCTAACGCGAACGAAAACGGAAATGGAGGGGGCAGCGAAACTCGCTGCCCCCTTTGTATTTCAGCCGTATTGATCGTAACCTGTGCACTGGTGTTCTACTCAATTGATCTTGTATCTACAGGATACATACTTGAATAAATATTCGAATCATGAATGTCTTTCTAAGGCCATATCGAGTTTCCTGTTATCCTGCATCCCAAGAAAACCCCTTCTCAGTGAAAAGTCTGATGCAAGCATCTACTACTTCCGGATCATAAAGGATACCTCTGCCGAGGGATATTTCATGCGTTGCCTTGGTTATACCTAATGCCGGCCTGTAAGGGCGATGGGTAGCCATAGCTTCGACAACGTCACTTACACTCAGAATTCTTGTTTCGAGTAGTATCTCCTCTCCAGCGACACCTCTAGGGTAGCCGGAACCATTCAACCTTTCATGATGCTGAAATATGGCTTGGGCAACAGGCCAGGGGAATTGCAAGCCCTTTAGTATGGTAAAAGCAACCTCAGGATGGGTTTTAATAATACCTATTTCATAATTA
>DIKB01000042.1:0-8567 GCA_002421445.1 Dehalococcoidia bacterium UBA5629
GCCAACAGGCTTGTGCAACAGGCTCGTATAGGACTGGAATAGTATGGGCTGCCTGTGGATATGATATTGCTTGCTCATCAATTGCGCGAAGGAATGACACCACACAGGGTACGGCTACTAAGACGAGAGGAGCCATTAGTCTAGCCAAAACATTACCTCCAATCAGTTAGTTCGGCCTTTGCCAGCATGCTTCCAAGTACCACTAACCATAGCGACAGGGTAATCGCCATGCCTAAAACCCACCAGTTTAACGTATACCCATGCTGGATATTCTCTATGACCATTCTGGTCAATAAATAAAGAAGACCTATTCCAGCCGCCGCCAGCATAGAGTGTGCCACTACGCGCCATCCTTTCCGCGTTAGAAGCTTGTCTACTATCATCGCTACCTACTTGTCCGTTTATTTTTCATTATATTCTGAATATTCTAATGCAGAACATCGCGAAAAGGCAAGGAGAAAACGGTGTTGCGTTCAAAAGCTGGTAACACTGAGCTTTCTGATAAAATCGGCGAGACTTAAGACTGTCCCGCTGAGTTCAAATGGAACAAGTCGCTAAATCGTGCAGTTCAGTTAAACCCCAGTTCACCCGGTTCGCCTTCTTTCAAACCCCCTGTATATTATAGCGGCCAGCTTTCTTACCCTTTCCTGGCTAATCAGCGCATCACCCGCCCTTGCAAGGCTAACCCTATCCTCTCCGCTTTTGGCTTTCTTCATAGCCCTTCTTGTGACAATGAAATCCTTCAGGTTCCGCTGAACCTCCCCGGAGTTCCACACCGCACGCAGGAAAACCAGAGGCAACTCTTCCTTTTCCCACCAGCCGCCATATTCAGTCATGTAGTCCGCGGCATATTCAGGCTCAGCCCAACTAATGCCATGCCACCAGTCCCTTCTTGGTAGCTTATCATCCAGCAGCATTGGAGCAATATAGGGATTGGCGAAAATCGCAAATATCAGAATCATGGCTGCCTTTTCCAGTTTGTTCTGCTGGATAAGGGCAAGTCCATAGTTATAGAAGTTGTGAGGGTCATCGCCATTCCGCTGATACCACCTGGCCGCTTCCTCAAGGTTGCCCATTTGATGATAAAGAGGCCCCATAAGATAGCGGATGCCCTGATTGTCATTGGGGTTGAGCTTCAGCATTTGCTTGAAAATACCTATGGCCTCCTCAAGCCTGCCCTGTTTCCAGGCAGTAAGACCGAGACCATGCAAGGCTCGCATATAAGGTCTGGATTCAAGTATCCCCCAGAATTCGCCCTTAGGTATGTCCTTTACCTCAGGCTCAGCCGATTCAAGGGCTTTTCGGTAAAGCCCTTCAGTCTGTTTCCAGTCCCGCTTTCTCCATGCAATATTTGCCAGGTGGTTATATCCATCAGCATAGGTCGGGTCTATCTCAATGCTCTTAAAGAAGTAGCGGCCTGCCTCTTCCTCTTCTCCCTGTTCAAGCAAATCAAGCCCCTGGTCGAGAATGTCTTCAGATCGCTTCCTTTTCGAGTCACGTGCACTTGGAAACATCATGTTTTCGTCCTCATTGTGATTCGAGTACACTTTACCAAATCCAGCCATGTCAGGCAACGCAGAATCAGAATAAAGCATGGATGGGAAAGGGGGTTAGCTGTCCTGTTCAATACAAAATGAGTGTTTGTGACCCTGTCAAGTAATCCCGCAACTGTTAGGGCGCAATTCTTCAGGAAAGATAGGTGTCCCGAGTTGCCTCCATTATGCCCTTTGCTTGCAATCCTTTAGCAAAACTCATATCCTCGTGATACCCAGTAATGCCAATCTTCTACTGCATCTTGTGTCTTGCTATCTGTCTTTACAGGTTTGATTTGGGATAAGGGTACAGCCAACGTCCGTTTAGACCACTTGATCTCAACAAACATTTCATGCATACAGTCGCCTTCAGGAGCCATCTTTACAACGTTGACTCTCTCTCCCACTTTCAGAGGAGAGATGCGCCTCTCTCTGGTACATCGGCCCGTGAAAGGGAAACCAAGGTTATCTGCAAGGTAATAATACCATCCCATTGCCTGTTCTTCCGGGCCGTAGGCATCCACGATGATTTCCATTGCGATACGTTCTTCCCGCGCTTTGTCCTCTTGGCTCTTCGGCATTTAGTTTTTGCCTCTCGTTACTTCATGATCATATGATAAGTTATCTCGGAGCGCCTCGTTTTCCTAAATTGTATTGCCTTCATCAGCACGCTCAGATCTCTTTTCCGCAGCACCTTTTGTACTTCTTACCACTTCCGCAGGGACATGGCTCATTTCTACCAATCTTAGGAATGGTCTTTGTTGTCTCCTCTGCGACATCTTCATAGGTCATGCGGGAAGACGCATTCCCTTCGAGACAACTCCGAATAATGGCAGCCGAGAACTCCGCTGCCTTATCAGGGGGCATCTGCGCTATCTCGCCACCGGTTTTGCCGAACCGCTCCGGGATCTCCTGAATGATTCTCTCCATTATGGGACGGTCAATGGGTAATCCAGCACCCGTGGTCATAGATAATCTGCCGTTATCAGGACTAATAATCCGGCACGCAAGCACAAATCTCTTTACAGCAGTCTCGCTCAGCGCAACATCCACGATAAAGCCGCTATCTCCCCTAAATAAATCGCGTGTCTGGACGCCCAGTCCACTTACTACATCGTCAACCACAAAAAGCGAATAGCGGGGTTTCAGCATGGCATCAAGGAGAATCCTCTTGTCTGAGCCAGCTTCGATGGGAGTCTGGCTAACGTATCTTTCAATCACATTGTGTCCATCCCACCGATAGTCGTAAAGGCAATAGTCCATCAACACAGACATCTCGCTTTCTGAACCAAGAACCAAGGTGTCATCCTTGTAAACACCTAGCAGCGTACCGCATTCTGGTATGGCATTCCTCGGTAACATGTCTGGCAAAATACGGTTCAGGTCCCTCTGAATGGTGCGAAGTTGCCTGTATCGGGCTAATTGATCCCTAGCTGATTCGTGCACACATCCTCCTGTTCAGAATTCTCGCTCGATGGGCATCACAGGCCAATGAAGTCGGCATTCATTCCGCTCGACCCAAAGTATATCACTGCAGCTTCACAATTCTCAATTGGTGGAAAACTGCCGATACCATGGAACCACACTTTGGGGCCAACGAAGTGACAGCTTGTGCGTAGAAGGCCATTGATAGACCTCTCTGAAAATGCTCGGCGTGTACAGGTTGCACAAAAGTCAGGAATGTTAAGCAAGTGTCGCTACGCTGAAAAAGGCGGTGGAGTTGTTGAGAAATTACTCTTCCTTTATAATTTATCCTAAAATAAGCTTATCCTAATACCCTGAAGTAATAGCTATGAAACAATGGCGAAACGGTAAAACACTCATTTTCATTTCGGTACTGTTGCTCGTTTTAACGACGTCGGCATGTGCCAGACAACCTGTATCATCATCTCAGCCAACTATAGATACTTACGTCACCCTCCACCCTGGTGATTACAATGGTTTGCTTAATGTTGACGGACGGAAACGGAGTTATATCCTGCACCTTCCGCCCAGTTATAACAATAAAACTAAAATGCCGCTGGTTATTGTCATCCATGGCGGCGGGGGCAATGCCGAGACCATCATGACAACGACTGGTTTCAGTGCTAAAGCGGACGCCGCTGGTTTTATCGTGGTATACCCGAATGGTACTAGTCGACTCAACAATGATAAGCTGCTCACCTGGAACGCAGGCAACTGTTGTGGCTATGCCCTGGACAATAACGTTGACGATGTCGCTTTCATCCGTGCCCTCATTGATGAACTTCTAAGGTTAGCGGTGGACCCCGCACGTATATACACCACAGGTATCTCCAATGGTGGCATGATGTGCTACCTCCTAGCTTGTCAGCTTTCAGATAAGATCGCAGCTATCGCTCCGGTAGCTGGCGTTATGGGAATGGATAATTGCTACCCTACGCAGCCCATCTCCGTAATTATCTTCCACGGAACCGCCGATGAGCATGTACTTTATTATGGCGGCAAGCCTTTACAGCAGGTTGACAATCATCCTCGAATAGACAAGTCGGTGTCATATGCTGTGAATTTTTGGGTTAAGGCGAATGATTGTTTCCCTGTACCACAGAAAGAAGTCATGGGCACTATCATTGAGGAAACCTGGAGCGGCGGGAAAGACGGCAGCGAAGTCGTTCTCTATACTATTGTCGATGGCAAGCATGCCTGGCCCGGTGGCACCCGAGGTTGGTTAGGAGGCGATGTACCAACAAAGGAACTATCGGCTACAAATGTGATGTGGGATTTCTTCGCTAGCCACCCAAAGCCATCGCTCTTTAATTAAAAAACACCAAACAATAAATATCTCTTTCTTTCGCACAGTGCACATTGCGTCATAAAGTTCAATTATGGATCACTGTCGGAAGCTTGTCGGCTGTTAACCGCTAGATCACGGGTTCGAATCCTGCCCGAGGACCCAACCAAAAAACCGCATATTCGAAGCCAACTCGCCATTGTCAAAGAATTCGACATAGAGTCCTCGGTTTTTAAAGAGTCGAACTGTTCATAAGTGCCGTAGGACTCCGTACGAGCAATACAGAGGTTCAAAGAATATATACTCATGGGGAATCCATTATATAGTACAGAGCGAGGAATATTCTATTACACGGTTTTCCCTCGATTCCTTCTAATTTCTCCAAATACCTGGCTGCAATAAGTCCACGAATATCGCCGCCGTTACCGCAAAGGTGAAGGTACTTCTGGTGGTGGTGGAGTGGCAAAACCTGGCTTATAACAATATTTTGGGTTCCCCTGACTATCGAAACCGCATGGGCTCGGTTGGCATTTGCTAATAGTCTGGCCGCATATCTCGGCTTCCGCCTTTGTCAGGCAGAAGCATTCTGATGGACATTGCCTTGGCTGAGTCGCCTGTCCTGTTGCCCCTGGCTGTTGTAACGAGTACCACTCTTTCGTAGCAGTAGCGGTTAGACTGTCTATTCTAGCCACAATGGTATCGGTGCCGACATTAGTCCCTGTGTAGTAATAGCTGCTCCTGCCATTTTGGTCAGTGACAAGCTCAATCGGGGCGAAGGTATGGGCACCGGTGTGGCTTACGTATATCCTGATGTTGGACATAGGATTGCCATTACTATCATATAAAATGAATGTGAGGCTATGCTGGGTACCTATTAAGTTTCTGTCCTGTGATGGGTCAATTACCAGCCTGCCCGGCTTGGGGGTTGTGATTTTAGTAGCTGCTGGCTCGAAGCAGTACTTGGGGTTTTGCTGAGCGTCATAACCGCATTGCATTTTCTGGCCCTTGCACCAGTTATAGCCGTATTTCCTTGCCTCGGCTTCTGTCATGCAGTAGCATCCAGAGAGGCATTGTGCTTGTCCAGGAGGCTTCTCTAAGTTGGGGACAGATCTCTTGGTTTCTGCCTCTGTGGAGGATTTGCATCCTGCGGAAACAATAGTTGCCAGAGCTACGAGCAACAACAAAAGAGGAGGAAAAATCGCCTTTCTCATAACTCGTCTCATTTACCCGGGGTTCTTAACCGGGATTTCCCATTTCAATTCGCAACTAAGCTACCATACGTCATCGCCTTTGGTCACGATAATATCCCTTCGCTACGCGGCTGTCAATACTCCTAAATCAAAAGGCCACTCCTGTTCCTGCGTCTGCTGTGACTGCTTGGATACTTTCATCTTTTGATCAAGCTGCGATGTATAACATTAAGCCATTAAGTTCAATATGAAAACTGATTAAAACGAATGCTGTGGCAAACGACCATCCTTTCATGCTTGGAACGAACCTGTACCTTGTGCTCGATGTTCTTCCGCGTAAGTCTTAAGCACCTTTGCTCAAAAGCAGTTGTGCCCCTGCGGAAGCATAATCTGCGTAAGATGAGGTACTAAAAAGGCTTCTTAACCATTTACGAAGCTGCCTGGTAGTTTTGAGGAAAGAGTATCGGCTCTGATACTACTATTGATTAAGGATAGTTACCTCAATCAATAGTAGGTGGCTATCACCTTCAGTGAATTACTTCGGTCACTTCCTCTACAGGCTTATGATCTTTGGAAGCGGGCTTTTCAGCAGGATAGCCGACGGGTATCAGTGCGATGAGGTCCTTGCCTGAAGACACTTTGAGTATCTTCTCCAGTTCTCCTTTTGCCTGCATCGGACCTGTCATCCATACTGCACCGAGACCCATCTGATGCAGAATTAAGAGCAGATAGGCGATAGCCGAGGAGACGGATTGGATGCGGCTATCTGCTGAATTACGCCACTCACGTGTCTGGCGAGCCTGAGGATCAGACTCTCCGCGTGCAGCTAAAAGACGGTCAGCTATTGATTGATACTGAGAAGCGGTGACAGCGATAATGGCCGGCGCGGTTCCGAAAAATCCGACCTTCTGCTTCCATGTAGTGGCAGCATCGCCAAACTTTTTAGCCTCGGGCCATGACGTTATACGGTCAGCACTGGCCTGCACTGCATCTGTAAGAGCTTTGATCGTTTCTTTATTTTGTACAATATAAAAGTGCCAGTTTTGCTGGTTGCCTGCGTTTGGCGCCCATGTGGCCAACTCTATAGCCTGCATCAGCAGTTTCTCCGGCACCTCTTTATCCTGCCATGCGCGAATCGAACGACGAGTCTTAATAAGCTTTTCGAGATCAGTAAATTCCATGGTCATATCCTCCATTTTTTTGAGTAGTAAATCTATTATATATACCGGTGAGAAATTCGCCAACGGTTGAATTGAATTTGTCCGGCATTTCGATTGCAGATATGAGATCAGGCGGATTGGTCTCTGCCACTATCGCCTCCCAGTGTTTGGCAATAAAGTGAGGATTATTCTGAAGTTTAACATCCAGGTATTTCTGGAAATCGGAAGGATTTTTGTCTCTGAACCCCGGGGAGAACGCCCACGTTGTAATAGTTTCAGCATATCTATGGTTGATTGCGAGATTGAGAGCTATGTAGCAACTTCCAGTGGTTTCATAATTCATTGATATGCCATTAGCCTGGATTATCATTGTAACCTCTCTTTCGGTGTCGGGTATAGACGTAAGCGAAGCTCAAATCCGTGTCAGGGCTTTCATAGCGTACTTAACAGGTTATGCTACGACATGGGTATGTGTCAAGAGTTTATAAGAATGGTGTTATAAGAATGGGGTATTGTGTTTTGTGTTGCATATCTGCTACTCTAAGACAAAGCAATCAAGAGATGGAAATGCCTTGGTTATGCTTTAAACGGAAGGAGGAGGCTGATGGCAATAACAATTATCAATTTGGTTCTGTGTGTCATTATTCTGTGTATTGGTATCTGGGGATACAGCAAAAAGAAGAGCGACGTGGCTTTGTACATCGGTATGGCTTTCGGGCTTTTCGGCGTCTCACATCTTTTAACTCTTCTCGGGATGGCGGCTGCAATGGATACAATTCTGATAATCGTCCGATTGCTTGCTTATTTATTGGTGGTTTTTGCTCTTTACACGATGGTGGTAAAGAAATAGACATCAAACTCTAAATAATCCCCCATTATTTTGCGTGGCCGGTATCATGCTGATCTGGTGCGGGCAACAATTTATTTTACAGATAGGCTCTAATGAGAGTATAATGCTATATAGTTCCGGTTGAGGTTATTACAAGCTTGTTGAAATCCTTCCTTATTATCTTTTAAGAATTGGATGACCGAACTTTAACTATAACAATGAGCAAAGGTTATCCGATGAAGATGAATGTCAAAGTATTCCTGAAAGATCATTAGTGAATTTATGATCGAGCTGTTTTTTGACCGCGTGCTCTATGAGATAATCGTACTGCGACGCTATTTAAGAAAAATAAATAAGATTTGAAGAATAACCAGGAGGTTTTACAATGAAACTCTATGCAGGCAACCTATCCTACACTGTAACCGAAGATGAACTAAGACAGGCTTTCGCGGCTTACGGAGAGGTGGCGTCTGTAACCATTCCAATCGACAAGCTCACTGGCCGACCCCGGGGATTTGGCTTTGTCGAAATGGCGTCAAAAGCTGAGGCCGAAGCTGCAATAGCTGGTCTTAACGGCAAGACATTAAAGGAAAGAGCAATCGTGGTTAATGAAGCTCAGCCGCGTCCTGACAACAACAACAGGGCGGGTGGTTCTTATGGTGGCGACCGAAGGGGAGGTGGTCCTCCGCGAGGTGGTAGAGGTGGTGGTTATGGAGGGGGAAGGCAGCAAAGATATTAGGCTGTGGTGATCCATTTGTAGCGTCAAGACATCTCATTTCTTGTTACGCAAGAAAACGGTTAACGATATACTTAGAACAGATCGGCGTCGGGTAACCCTTTTCATAAGAGGAGCATTATGAATATTTATGTGGGTAACTTATCGCTTGAATTGACTGAGAGTGAACTACGGCAGGAATTTCTTGCTTTTGGTCAGATAAAAGCTGTGAATATTATGAATGATCGTGATATTGGCAGCGGACAACCGTGGGGATATGCTTTTGTTGAAATGGCATCAGAGGCTGATGGCGATGCTGCAGTTGCCAAACTCAACGGTAAAATCTTAAAGGGACGCGAAGTTGAGGTGATCAAAGCGCTTCCTTTATCCGA
>DIKB01000042.1:8617-9478 GCA_002421445.1 Dehalococcoidia bacterium UBA5629
GGGGAATAAGGAATCAGGCGCATCGTCTTGCATAGTATTTCTTTAGCAAAGGCTGTTTTTACCACAGTATTTGTGTGCCGCAATTAGGGCATGCCTGCCTCCCGTAGGGTACCGGGCTGCCGCATCCAGGACATGTATAATCTTGTGGCGGCTGTTGCCAGTTTTGTGGTGGTGGCTGCATCCTTGGGTCTCCATACATGGAAGATGGCTGCTGACGTGGTGCCCCAAATCCTGGGGGTGTTTGTTGACGTGAAGCGCTTACGGGTGTGGCGACGCCGCAGGTGCTGCAGAATTTTTCTCCGGGTGCATTTGGCGTTCCACA
The DNA here is from genome assembly GCA_002421445.1 of Dehalococcoidia bacterium UBA5629. GTDB lineage: Bacteria > Chloroflexota > Dehalococcoidia > GIF9 > UBA5629 > UBA5629. The sequence goes on from DIKB01000042.1 coordinate 8,940, forward strand.
ACGAGGACATACCGGACTCATAAATGCGGGTGTAGGTTGTTGCATTGGCGGTCCCCATTGAGGTGGTGTCCCGGGTGGTGGTAATGGGCTGCCACAATCCCAGCAGAACGGTTGTCCCGTCGTATTTTCTGTGCCGCATGATGGGCAGAGGAATGGAGGAGGTCCGCTAAAACCACGTTGGCGTGTTGCATTAGGCCGTGGCGGCGATGACTTCTTCGGCAGGGCAAAATAAACAATAATAAGAATTACTGCGAGCACTCCGATGCCAATGCCAATGACCATTGCAGTGTCCATATCTTTGATCGAATCAAGCGTGCTGCTTTGGCCTGATGCTCCGGTCGATGTTGCCGTTGATTGCTTTTCGGTGGTGAACCAGGAGACAGCGCTATAATCACCCGGCGGGTCGGTGCCTATCACACGCCAGTTATAGGTAGTATTGTATTTTAATGTGCCTCGATATACGTAACCTGTGGCATCATTGGTAGTCTTCGCTGTGAAAACAGCATTGTTCAGATCATCGCTGCTATAAAGCTCGATTT
>DIKB01000003.1:0-3999 GCA_002421445.1 Dehalococcoidia bacterium UBA5629
CCATGATATCGTAAGTACGATGCCCTGATTCCAGAACATCACTAATCGCTTTCTCGATGGCATCGGCCTCTTCCGCCAGGCCAAGCGAATAGCGGAACAGCATCGCAGCACTCCATATTGTAGCGATCGGATTGATATCGTTCTTTCCAGTATGACTCGGAGCGCTTCCATGGCTCGGCTCATACATACCGAATGCTCTGGCAACAGTTCCCCGTGGGATGCCGGCCAGACTTGCCGATGGCAGCATGCCCAGAGAGCCGGCAAGCATCGAGCCTTCATCCGTCAAAATATCGCCGAAGGTATTCTCCGTAACGATGACATCAAAGTATGTCGGGTTCTGAATGAATCGCATCGAACAGGCATCAACAAGCATATGGTCCAGTGCAATTTCAGGGTATTCACCGGACACTTCTATCGTAACCTGTCTCCAGAGACGAGATGTTTCCAGCACATTCGCTTTATCTACAGAGGTCACTTTTTTACGTCTGGTGCGGGCAAGCTCAAAACCCACGCGCACAAGCCGCTCTATCTCTTTTTCGGAATATGCCATTGTATCCACCGCGTGGCGGCCTTCCGCCGTTTCCCAGCGTTTCTTCGGCTGTCCGAAGTATAAGCCTCCGGTAAGTTCGCGCACCACCATCATATCCACCCCTTTCACCACCTCCGGTTTTAAATTGGTGGAATTAACCAGCATCGGTAATAACTTCACAGGACGCAAGTTAGCAAAAAGGCCGAGATCTTTGCGTAGTGCCAGCAGCCCATCTTCAGGACGAACTTTTGCCTGCATATCATCCCATTTCGGTCCGCCGACAGCGCCGAGCAACACCGCATCAGACTCCCTGCACATTTTCAATGTCTCATCGGTCAATGCCGATCCGGTTGCATCCATAGCAGCGCCGCCTATCAATCCCTCTTTAAACGTAAACGTATGGCCGGATTTTTTTCCAGCCGTCACCATAACCTTTTTTGCTTCGGTGATAATCTCCGGACCAACACCATCACCGGGCAGCGACGCAATAGTAAATTTCATCTGAATCCTCCGTTCTCAATAATGCTGTGAAGACCTATCTATCAATGAATAGCCATTATATAACCTCATTATTTGTATTGACAAACTGCATAATACCAGCACTCTATCACTGACGGGCAAAGATGAGATAACCCACATTAGTATCAGGCAGCAATAACGTCAATCCGCCGGATCATTAAGTCGGATTTTGCCGGATGACATAGTAACGATACAATTAAAAGAGGAGATTGGGATGGCAATTCATGTGGACATATCAGTGGAGGATCAGGAGGAGGTTGAGGTATTCGCCGGAGTTGAGGCAGGTTGCCTCAATCAGTTTCACGGTCACTATATGTCGGCTTCGATGGCAAAGTAAACCAGAATGTTGATCCCATACCTGGAGCAGACTTCACACCGATTTCGCCGCCAGCCCGATTAACAATTTGTTTTGCAATAGCCAACCCCATACCACTTCCACCATACTGCGTCCGCGGATGAAGCATAAACAACATGGAGAAAATGTTCTCGTGATGTTCCCGGGCAATGCCGATGCCGTTATCCTGTATTTCTACCAGCACCATATTATCAGCAGCCTGTTTGGATCTGACAGTAATTTTCGGTGGTATCCCTTTTTTATGAAATTTCAATCCATCATTCAGCAGGTTGAACAGTAACTGGCGCATCTGAATAACATCACCATAAACAGTCAATAGAGGATCGATGATCTGAATAGTACCTTTTGTTTCTTTCAATTGCGTTTCAAGCTCTTGACGCATGAGATCTTCTATCAAGCTACGTATATCGACGGGATCGGATTCCTTTGCTTTAGTTGTAATCTGGGAATACATGCGGAGATCATTAATCACCGATTGCATTCTACCAGCTCCGTCGATCACAAAATGAAAGTTCTCCTGTTGATCCTCATCCAGCGTTTTTGCCAGTGAATTCTGAAGCAATTCAGAGAACGCTTTTATCTTGCGTAATGGTTCCTGAAGAGTGCTTGAAACAACCAGAGCGAAATCCTGCAAATCACGATTAGATTGACTGAGCTTGGCATTGATCTCTTCGATCTCGTTGAAAAGTTGGCGACGTTCCTCCTCCAATTTCTTCTGTTCATTGATATCGGTAATAAAAGAGAGAGACGCCGGCCTGTCTTCCCATCTGATAGATATGCCATTGAATCCGAACCATTTATACGTACCCTCTTTCGTCAGCACCCTGGCATCGCGGGATGGAGATGTTTCACCTTTCATCCTTTCAAAATGTCTTCGCATCATTGCTTCTCTATCATCCGGATGTATGATTTCAGTCAATGGCCTGCCAATTAACTCCTCTTTAGAATAGCCAAGCATATCCAACAATTTCTTGTTGACAAACTTACGCACACCGTCCTGAGTAACGGATATGCCTTCGGTTGCATTTTCAATAAGCGTGTAATATTTCTCCTCCGATTCTTTCAACGTGTCCTCGGCTTGTTTACGATCATTGATATCATAACAGGCGCCAATGTAGCCGGCGAATGTACCATCCGGCGTATTGAAGGGATTCCCGTAATCAAGCAGCCAGTGATAGGTGCCATCGCGGTATTTCAACCGATATTCCATGGAAAATGGCTTCCGTGCATGAAAGGAATCGAGATAGGTCTTTATGCAACGATCGAGATCATCGGGATGTACTCCCTCCGCCCACCCATCACCCATTTCCTGCTCTATTGTCCTGCCGGTGGCTTCAAACCATGCCTTATTAAAATAATCACACTTGGCATCAGTGCCCGAACGCCATATAGGATTGGATAATCCGTCAAGGATGGCAAGATAAAAGTCTCTGCCCTGCTTATTTATTCCGGGTTGTTTTCCGCTGGTCTTTCGCTGTTTTTTCTCAGCCATTTTTCGCAACCCCTTCCATGAACACACTTTTAGGGAGAAAAAGAGGATGGAACTGATTATATACTTTACTTAGGGCAAAAGAAACCTATACATGAAAATATCTAAGCGCTTCACCTGCAATAAACAGAGAGCCGGTCACCAGAATACAATCGTTTTGTTGTGCCGTAGCCAGCGTCTGTGCCAGAGCTTCAGCTACTGACTTTGTCTGATGGACACGGATACCGTGAAGTGCAAATTCTTCAGCTATGATGGCAGTAGATGCTGCACGCTGATGACTTGAGATTGTCACTGTGATATCGCGTGAAAACGCCGCCAGCTCTTTTGCCATACCCGCAATGTCTTTATCCGACGAGGTACCAAAGATAATGCGATATGTTTCACAGTGCAGGTATTTTCTCATTGTTTCGATGAGCCGTTGTATCGAATACACATTATGTGCGCCATCAGCGATAACCAGCGGATCTCGCTTTAAAATATGAAACCGCCCCGGCCATTGTACGCGACTTAACCCTTCGCTGATCGCCGTCCCGGTGACCCCGCTGTTTTGCTGAGATAGCACTTCCAGTGCTACGATGGCTGCCGAGGCATTCTCAAGCTGAAAGTCTCCAATGAGCGGAATAGTAACAATATACCGATGCTTCTGGGTTTCAACGGCAAGCGATTGCCTGTTAAGATCGCCGCCTGTCCTGTTCCAGGTAACATCGCTGCCGGCCTGTATTATCCGCGCCCCCTGCCTGCGGCAGGTTTCACGGATAACCTCCATCGCCTCATCCGTCTGCGGAAAGTTGATAACAGTGCAGCCCCGTTTGATAATGCCGGCTTTCTCCGCAGCTATTTTTGCCAGTGTATCACCGAGCACGCCGGTATGATCGAGGCTTATTGATGTGATAATGCAGACATCGGGCGTGACAACGTTCGTGGCATCAAGCCTGCCCCCAAGCCCAACCTCCAGCACCTGAAAATCCACCCCGTTCTTTTTGAAATATGAGAACATCAGTGCGGTCAATATCTCAAAGGTCGTGAGCCGGCCGAAAACAGCTTCACTGTTGACTGTCTCAACGGCAGGCCTGAGGAGTGTTGCCAGCGAGGCGAACTCCTCTTCCG
>DIKB01000003.1:4155-9170 GCA_002421445.1 Dehalococcoidia bacterium UBA5629
GGATATGCAGCAACATATCCATCCGACGAAGGTCGTAGTTGGCAGCGGTATAGATGACGCCGGGCGTCTTCTCATAATCGGTAAAACCGAGGATATAATCAACAGACTGCTGGTAGTTCACAGCGAATTACTCCAGCCCCAGGGAAAAATGAACAGCCTTATCGATCTCACTGATTCTATTGGAACTCAAAACAGCAAGGCGGGTTTTGAGGCAGTCTTTGGGGATCGTAGTTATAGTATCGAGATTGGCAACGCAGTCTTTCGGTAAGCCATCACCGGGGCCCAACGGCACCTCGGACGGGATAGCGCGGATGCGAGTTGTTATCGGAGCTGCTACAATCAGCGAGCGAATTGCATACGCTTCATCTCTTGACAGGAGCACCACAGGGCGATGCCCCGCCGGAGGTTCCAACTCTGCCCACCATATTTCGCCGCGTCTCATTCCCATGGTTCCTTAGCCAGGATAGTGCTTGCAGCATGATATGCCGCCTCGACCTCCTCACTTGCTTCTGGAATTCTCTGATAGCCTCTAATATACCGGCTGGTTAGCTCCCTTTCATGCTGCTGCCGCAGCAGCGTTTCAATAGCACGACGGAAGAATTGGCTCCGACTCTCTCCGCTTTCCTTGCGTTCCCGCTCAACAACTGAGAGTATTTCCTCAGGAAGGCTAATTGCAATCTTTGCTATTTTTGTCATCATAGCACCTCTGTCATACTATTTTCATACCATAGTATGAACGCAAAGATGAAGTCTGTCAATATCCTGGCGTTCTGAAACCATAGTAAAATCTGTACCTGTTGCGCTATAATGCAGGAATCGGAGAATGAAAGATGACATTTATTGAGAAACTGCATGCCGCCAGCGAGAAAAATCAAAGTTGGCTCTGCATCGGGCTTGATCCTGATCCCGAACGGATACCCGACATTGGCATCCTTGAGTTCAATACTGCGATCATTGATGCCACTGCTGATCTCGTCTGTGCTTATAAACCGAACCTCGCCTTTTATGAGGCTCTTGGCTCAGAAGGCCTCGATATCCTCAAGAAAACGATCGAGCATATCCCGTCAAACATACCGGTTATCGGTGACGGCAAGCGGGGCGATATCGGCAATACGGCAAAAGCATATGCCAGATCGCTTTTTCGGTCACTCGGCGTTGACGCCGCAACGGTGAATCCCTATCTCGGCACCGATTCCATCGAGCCATTTACCGAATATAAGGATAAAGGGGTTTTCATTCTCTGCCGTACATCAAATCCCAGCGCCGTCGATTTTCAAAACATTACGGATGCACAGGGCAAGCATCTCTATGAGTTGGTGGCGATGAAGGCCATCGAATGGAACCGTTACGGTAACATCGGACTTGTCGTCGGCGCTACATATCCCGATGAGCTAAAGGCCGTGCGTGCACTGTGCCCGACAATGCCTCTGCTGATTCCGGGCATCGGCACACAGGGCGGAGATCTTGCCAGAACCATCCGGAACGGTATCGATGCCAGCGGCGGGAATGCAATTATCAATGTCTCGCGGCAGGTTATCTACGCGTCAAAACAAGGCGATTTTGCCGCAGCAGCACGTACCAGCGCTGAACGATTGAGAAATGAAATAAATGGGCTGATCAAACAGGCGCAGCAATAAATAACCGATGGATATCACTCTTGGCGATACAGTGAGACTGAAGAAACAGCATCCCTGCGGAGGTGATCAATGGCAGGTGGTGAGAGTGGGCGCCGATATCGGCATCAAATGCCTGACCTGCCAGAGACAGATACTCTTACCACGTAGCGTTTTCGAGCGTCGAGTAAAATGGATAGTTTCCCGTGGAGGGGCAGCAGAGGATGGAAACACTTCTGCGCAATAGCGAGGTACAACACCGTTATGGTTCGTTCTATCCTGCACGTTGATCTTGACGCATTCTTTGTCTCAGTCGAGCAGGCGCTCAGGCCGGAGCTATACGGCAAACCAGTGATCGTGGGAGGGCAGCCTGACCGCAGAGGCGTCGTTGCCGCTGCATCCTACGAAGCCCGCGCTTTCGGCATCCATTCCGCCATGCCGCTGATCAAAGCATACCGGCTCTGCCCCCATGCCGTCTTCCTTGAAGGTAATTTTCAGCGCTACCGCGAGTTTTCAGCCAAATTCATGGCAATACTTGCCGATTTCTCCCCTGATGTGGAGTCCGGAGGGCTGGATGAAGCATATCTGGACGTCACCGGCTGCGATATCTTCGGCACGCCGCATCAGATCGCCGTCAAAATCAAACAGCGGGTACATGACGAGCTTGGTATCGTTGCCTCAGTGGGCATAGCCACCTCGAAAGTGGTGGCCAAAATAGCATCCGATTTTCAGAAGCCCGATGGACTTGTGGAGGTCCCCGCGGGACAGGAGCGGGAGTTTCTGTCACCGCTACCAATCGGGAAACTGCCCGGTGTGGGGAAAAAGACGGAGCTATATCTAAAACAGAGAGGCATATCCACTATGGGGCAGATCGCATCATTAAAGCCCCAAAATGCACTTGTACTTCTCGGTTCATCCGGGATGGCATTGTATTATCACGCGCAGGGCATTGATGATCGGCGTATTGCAACCAGGAGCGGTGTTAAATCCATCAGCCGCGAGACGACATTTGCACAGGATGTAGTTGATATCCGTATGCTGCAGGCTGTGCTGCGCTATCTCTCTGAGCGGGTGGGAGCCGAGCTTCGCCGCAATGGGCAGTTTGCCCGGACTGTCGCTCTAAAGCTGCGCTATAGCGATTTCACCACGATATCGAGACAGACCAGCCTCGATGCTGCTGTTGACATCGATGAGATTATCTTTGACAGAGCCGCCGCATTGTTAGACCAGGCTTTAAAAAAAGACCACAGGCCTGTCCGGCTGATCGGCATCGGTATAACCAATTTCACAAGCGGACAGAGACAATTATCGCTGGACACTCCGGCGCTGCAGCGTATGGAACGTGTCGATAAAGCTATCGATCGCATCCGTCAGAAATACGGCTTTACTGCTGTTCAGACTGGCCGCACTATGCTCTTGAAAGACATCTTTACCACAGAAGGCAACGATTACATGCTCGATACGCCGTCGCTATCTCGTTAGTTGTTTTTCCCCGAAGCGGTGACTATAATAAGCCCTAAACTAAGAATAAGCGGATATAAGGAGATTTCCCATGCCTCCATATGCGTATTTCCAAAAAAAGTTCATGCCTCTTAAAGATGCTAAAATGGGCATTCTCACCCATGCTTTCCATTATGGGACAGGCTGTTTTGAAGGCATCAGGGGCAACTGGAACAGCGAAAAACAGGAAATGTATCTTTTCCGTCTGGAGGAGCATTATCGTCGGCTGCACCAGTCATGCCATATCATGAGAATCAATCTGCCATATTCGGTTAAGGAACTGTGTGATCTAACCGTCGAACTGACACGGAGAAGCGGCTATAAAGAAGATGTCTATATTCGCCCTGTAGCATATAAGAGCGAAGAGAAAATCGGCGTACGACTTCATGATATCAAGGACGATTTTCTCCTGATTGTCACCACTCTGTCCGCATACCTGGAATCGGACAAAGGCGTGCGGTGCTGCACATCTTCATGGCGGCGCGTTGATGATACCATGATACCGGCACGTGGAAAAATCACGGGCATCTATGTAAACAGTGCTCTGGCCAAGAGCGAAGCGATAGAGCGCGGCTTCGATGAGGCGATCATGCTCAATCATGACGGGCATGTCTCCGAGGGCAGCGGCGAAAATATTTTCCTCATCTTCCAGGGCACAATGATCACACCGCCCGGCGCGGATAATATTCTGCTCGGTATCACACGAGATACCGTTATCAAGCTCGCCAGAGAGGAGCTCAAATTGGAGACGATCCAGTCATCGGTTGATCGCACCGAGCTGTATATCGCGGATGAGGCATTTTTCACCGGCACCGCCGCTCATGTCACCCCGATCATCGAGGTTGATGAGCGCATGGTAGGCAACGGCAAGCCGGGCAAGATAACCAGGAAGATACAAAAGCTATATTTCGATGCCATCCAGGGCAAGAACCCGAAATATATCAAATGGTGTACTCCGGTCTATGGCAAGACGAAAACAACCAAAAAGACGAAGGCTTAACACAAGCCTTCGTCTCAAAACGATATCGTTCATTCTTTGACTCAATTTCGAATCCTGCATTTATTCATACGTGATTATGTACTTGACAAACCCATTCGTTCGTGATACACTTCAATCATAAGGAAGTGCATTATGAACAACGAAATGAATCTCGACAATTTAGCTACTCACTTTAACGATGAAGATGCGGCTCGTGATTTACTTGAAAAGCTACGCTGGTCTAATGGCGTTGCATGCCCTCATTGTGGCTCGTTAGAAGCATATCGCCTACAAGCAAAGGAATCTTCTAAGACTCCGGTACGGAAAGGTGTTTGGAAGTGCAAAGCCTGTAGAAAGCAATTCACTGTAACTGTAGGCACTATCTTTGAAGATAGCCATATACCCATTCACAAGTGGCTGCTAGCTATAAATCTGTTGTGCTCATCTAAAAAGGGTATGAGTTCCCACCAGTTACACCGCATGTTAAAGGTAAGTTACAAATCAGCATGGTTTATGGCTCATCGTATTCGTTACGCTATGAGCCAATCACCTTTAGCCGAGAAACTACAAGGCACAATAGAAGCCGATGAAACGTATATCGGTGGCAAAGCTCACGGTAAGCGTGGACGTGGTGCTGAGAACAAAACTCCGGTATTCGCTTTAGTACAGCGGGGCGGCAAAGTACGTTCCTTTAAGACTGAACGAGTAACATCAAAGAATCTTAAGGAAAAGATACGAGAACATGTTACGACTGATTCCACTATTATGACCGATGAATTCTTAGCTTATAAAGGACTAGGTAAAGAATTCGCGGATCATAAAACAGTTAATCATGGTAGTGGTGAGTATGTTAATGGTAATGCTCACACGAACACGGTTGAAGGTTATTTTAGCATCTTAAAGAGAGGTTTAACTGGTATATA
>DIKB01000039.1 GCA_002421445.1 Dehalococcoidia bacterium UBA5629
CATGTCGCCGATCCGAAACCTGCTGGAGAAATCGGAAAATCTGGAAGAATTTCGCGCGGGCATAATCGATCTGTACGATAAAATGAATCCGGCGGATCTGGGCGCTCTGATGGCACGAGCCATGATGATTGCAAACCTTGCAGGACGGTATGAAGTTAAAAAAGAAGGGGTCGAGGATTCAAGGAGTCGAGGGGTCAAGTGAAAATCGAGCTGAAAAACGTATTTAAATTGCCGTTTGCCGAGCAGGAGAAGTTTTTTAAAGAGAAGCTGAACATCCCCACGCTGGCATGGGATGATCTCTGGAAAGCGCAGCATGCAAAGGGCTTCATGGTGGCAGGCGCTTACAAAGCAGATCTGCTGGCCGATTTCCGGGATGCAGTTGAAAAAGCAATCGAAAAGGGAACTACCCTGGAAGAATTTCAAAAGGATTTTGATACCATAGTTGACAAATACGGATGGAGTTACAACGGAGGCCGAAACTGGCGCAGCGAGGTTATTTACAGCACGAATATCAGGGCATCGTATGCAGCCGGTCGCTGGGCGCAGCTTACCGATCCGGAGCAATTAGAGGTCATGCCGTATCTCACATACCGGCATGGAGACAGCCGGGTCCCGAGGCCTCAGCATCTCGCATGGGATGGCATAACTCTGCCGGCAGACGATCCGTGGTGGGACACGCATTATGCACCAAACGGCTGGGGCTGCAAGTGCAGAGTTATTGGAGCCACAAAAAGCGAATATGCAAAAGCTAAAACAGCCGGAAAAGGAGATGCGCCGCCCTCTCCCATTGATCCGAAAACCGGCGAGCCGGCAGGGATAGACAAGGGCTGGGGATATAATGTCGGCAAGGCTTCAAAAGAGGAAACACATCAAATACTTGAAAGCGCCCTCGGAAGATTGCCAAAAGATCTGGGGAAGAAGTTAAAAGATGAAATAAAAAACAGACTGTAGGCTGTAGGCTAAAAGGCTACAGGCTAAAAGGCTACAGCCTTTTACGGAGTAAAATGGAAATAATTATCAAAACAGAAGGATCAGACGCAGTAACCGCATATCTGAGTACTATAGCAGAGCGAACCAGAAATATGCGGCCGATAATGAAAGCGATTGGCGAGCGTGTTGCCGAACAAACGAAAATGCGGTTTCAGCACGGCGGTCCGGCACCTGATGGAACTCCCTGGAAAGCGCCTGTATCGCCGAACCCTAAACGTCTCCGGACGCTGACAGTATCGGGGCATCTCCGTGACAGCATCCGGTATCAGTTGCATGGCAAGAATGCGGTGGCCATAGGCACAAACAAGGATTACGCTGCGATCAATCAGTTCGGCGGAACAACATCCGCGCACGACATATTCCCGACAAGAAAAAAGGCGCTGAAGACGCCGTTCGGACTGTTCAAAAAAGTTCGGCATCCAGGATCGGATATTCCGGCCCGTCCGTTTCTGGGATTAAGCAAGGAAAACAGCGATGAGATTATCGGGATTATCAACGAGTATATTATTGGGAGATAAGCCATGCAATCAGCGATATTAGCAATCTTAAAAGAGATCTCCGGTGCGCCGGCAGAGTTCCAAATATTACCCGCAGGCAGAATAGATATCGAGGGCGAACCTCCGGCATATTGCGATGAGACGTCGGCCAAAAACGTAATTACAGCGTTTAAAGCTCGCGGAAACGACATGGTAATAGATTACGAGCATCAGACGCTGACAGACAAACAGGCACCGGCTGCGGGATGGATTAAAGATTTGATATGGAAAGGCAAAGACGGCCTGTGGGCAGTAGTAGAATGGACGGCAAAAGCAAAAGCGTATCTTGAGACACGTGAATACCGGTATTTTTCGCCGGTGATGTACCTTCGTGCAAAAGACCGGATGGTGAATGTGCTGATCAACATCGCTCTTACAAACACCCCGAAGATCAACAACCTGAAGCCGCTGGTGGCTAAACTGGAACAAGCAGAAACAATAACAACAAAGCAAAAGGAGACAATCATGATCGAAAAACTGAAAAAAATGTTAGGACTGGCGGCAGACGCATCAGAGGATACTATCACCAAGGCCGTGGAAGATCTGTTGAACAAAGCAAAAGAGGCTGCGCCGGTTGCAGCCGCATACAAAGAAGTGATTGATGCACTCGGAGCAAAAGCAGGTACCGGAAAAGAAGAACTGTGCAAAATCATCGCATCGTTCAAAGCGCCCGGAGATGTGGCGGTTGCGCTCAGCCAGGAAGTAGCGGCGCTCAAAATGAAAATTACGGCTATGGAGCAATCGGATCTTGTTGCGCTGGCTCTCAAAGAGGGTAAAACCAGTCCTGAAGAGCTGGACAAATGGGGCAGAAACCTGGCTGCGTCGAGTCCTGAACAGTTCAGGCTGATCGTGCTTTCCCGTCCGGCAGGCAGTGTGATCCCTGTGGACGGCATCGTGATCGCAAAAGATCAGACGCCCGGAGCGCTCGACGACACACAGCGGAAGGTAAATCAGATGATGGGTGTCACTGACGAGATGTATAAGAAATATAATAAATAACAGAATTCAGAAGTCAGAATTCAGAATTCAGAATGAGGAGGATAAAAAATGACAGCATTAGCAGCGGATAAAAAGCTCGAATACACCGAAGGCGTGGAAGTTCCTGTACCGGTGGATGACGGAGATAAAATTTACGCAGGGGCGTTTGTATGCGTGAACGCAGCCGGGTATGCAGTGCCGGGATCCGATACGGCAGGGCTCATATTTCAGGGCGTTGCGATGGAGCAAAAGGACAATACGCTGGGAGCCGATGGCGCCCTGGACGTTACTGTTCGCAGGAGAGGGCTTGTAAAGGCGATCATGGGCACAGCCATAACACAGGCCAATATCGGAGATAACGTATTTCTCGTTGATGATCAGACGGTGGATCTGACGGCCAACGTAACAAATAACATATCCTGTGGCAAGATCGTTGGATACATCGACACGACCCACGCATGGATAGACATCGAAGCGCCTGCGGCAGCGGCGGCTGATGCAGATGTGTCACAGGCCGACGCTGCTACACAGACAGCATCATATGTTCAGGCGGATGTGCAAACCGTAGCAGCTCTGGCCAACGCGCTGAAAACGGATCTCAATGATCTTAAAGCGAAACTCAGGGCTGCCGGGATACTGGCCAGCTAATCATGCAGGTGAAGAAAATCATTAACCAAAAAAAATAAGGAGAATAAATATCATGCTGGTAAACAAATCAAACCTTACAGCGGTTTTTCTGTCGCTGAAAACCACATTCAACAATGCGTTCGACCTAGCTCCCAGCCAGTGGAATCTAACGGCTATGCTGGTTCCAAGCGGATCGGGGCAAAACGATTATACATGGCTTTCCATGTTTCCGAAAATGCGAAAATGGATGGGGGATAAAGTAATAAAGGCTCTCGAAGCATTTAAATACACCGTAGTGAATAACGATTGGGAAGCAACTGTCGAAGTGGACCGCAACGACATAGAGGATGACAACATCGGTATCTATGCGCCCCAGGCGCAGATGGCAGGGTTTTCCGCACGGCAGCTTCCGGATGAAATCGTTTCGGATCTGAAAAACAATGCATTTACAAATACCTGCTACGACGGGCAGTATTTTTATGATACGGATCACTCCGTTGCAGGCGCATCCGTATCAAATCTCGGTACGGCTGCATTATCTGCGGCAACGGCAGCGCTTGCAGCGGCCTCCTACGGCGCAGCAAGGACGGCGATTATGAGCGTTAAAGACGATGAAGGCCGTCCGCTTGGTCTTTTGCCGGATACGCTTGAGGTTC
>DIKB01000094.1:0-586 GCA_002421445.1 Dehalococcoidia bacterium UBA5629
ATTTTCTCCGGAGATATCTGCATATCTTTCGCCAGCTCTTCCCGTGTCGGCATACGACCAAGCTCCTGCCACAAACGATTCTTTGATTGCGCGAGTTTCTTCATAGTTTCCACCATATGAACAGGTAAACGAATCGTTCTTGACTGATCTGCTAAAGACCGGTTAACCGATTGCCTGATCCACCAGGTCGCGTAGGTGCTAAACTTAAACCCCATACGGTAATCAAACTTCCCGACCGCCCTTATGAGGCCGATATTTCCCTCCTGAATCAAATCAGAGATAGGCATACCGCGGTTAACATACTTCTTGGCAATACTCACCACAAGGCGTAAATTCGCATGGATCAGGTGATTTGTGGCACGTTGTGACTCCGTTTTCACTTGATTGAAATGAGCCGTCACATCGGACTGACTCTTCGCCAGCCTGTCCATAATCTTTCGTGAATGAATTGAAGAAGCAAGCTCTGCCAGAGTAGCCGCCTGTACAGTATCGCCGATAATACTCCAGGGAATTAGTCTGCTGGCTATTGATATTTGCCGCAATCCTGCGCTTATTTCTTCAGACATTCTGCCGGTAACAGCGGCCA
>DIKB01000094.1:655-7487 GCA_002421445.1 Dehalococcoidia bacterium UBA5629
CTTTTCAAGTTTGAGATTGGTACGGAGCGCATCAAAAAGATCACTGAATGCACATAATCTGCCAACAATAGTAACCAGGACATCCACGCTGGATGCAGATTTACCACGCTCTTTTGACAGACTTTTCTCTATATCATCCAGATATTTACCGTTTTCAATTTTAGCACCGAGGATTCTTTCCTCCTGAGAAGTCAGCAGAGGCGTCTGCCGGCACTCCGCCAGGTAAAGAGTCACGGAATCAGTATCAAAATCAGATTTACTTACTGGCGCAGCTATATCGTCATAGACTATGCCATCAGTGACATCCAGCAATTCAACGTCACCACCGTCCGCCTGCAGCGCCGGCCTTATCTTATCTAATGCCGCTTCAATATTTCCCCGCATGATCCGAACCTCCTGTCCTCCATGTTGATCGTATTGTACGATGTTACCCGTCATCGTGTATGCGACTTATGTCGCATTTTTGGCTGTTACTTTCGTTCAGGTTACCATAGTCTCAGTTGACATAGACAGCCACCACAGTTATGCTACAATAACTGATAAAGCTGACACGCTACCCGATGCTAACACAGGACGCAATCTGGAAAACTATATGGCAAATAAATATGAAATAAATGATCTGGGTAAAGAAGAATCCTGGCGGCTTTTCCGTATAATCGGGGAGCTTGTCGAGGGCTTCGACACGCTATCCGGCATCGAACCGGCGGTTACCATTTACGGTTCGGCGCGAACGCAACCGGGCGAAGCAGATTATGAAAAGGCCAGAGAAATCGCTTATCTGCTTGGGAAACAGGGTTTTTCCATCGTCACCGGCGGCGGACCAGGCCTCATGGAAGCAGCCAACAAAGGAGCCATGGAAGCAGGAGTAAAATCGGTCGGATTGAACATTGAGCTTCCCTCGGAACAGTCTCCGAACGCTTATGCCGATATCTCGATGACGTTTCATCATTTTTTCGTGCGCAAACTGATGCTGGTCAAATATGCAACGGCATTCATTATCATGCCCGGCGGCCTGGGAACACTCGATGAGCTTACCGAGGTATTAAATCTCATTCAATGCGGCAAGACGAAGCCGTTTCCTGTCATCCTCGTCGACTCAGCTTTCTGGCAGGGTCTTCTGGAGTGGCTGGAAAAAAACTCTCTGGGAAGAAAATATATCTCCGAACCGGACATGAAGCTTTTACGATTATGCGATAAACCCTCCGAAGTAGTCGATATTGTCGGTAGCTGGTATCTCAGAGAAGCAATTGTCGGAAGGCAGGCTATTGTATGATTACACTCAGTTTTCACGGTGCAGCCAGAACGGTAACAGGGTCACGACATCTCGTTACTGTTAACGATCAGAAAGTCCTCCTCGATTGTGGGTTATATCAAGGGAGACGTGCCGATACATACCAGCAAAATTTACACTTTTCTTTTAATCCTGAAGAGGTGAACGCATTACTTTTATCCCACTCGCACATCGATCACATCGGCAATACGCCCAACCTGGTCAAGCAGGGGTTTCACGGCGATATCCATGCGACACTGGCGACAGTCGATCTTGTCTCAGTTATGCTGATGGATGCCGCTCACATACAAGAGAGCGATATTAAGTTCGTTAATAAGATTCGCCAACGCAAAGGTCTGCCGCCCATGGAACCGCTGTACCGCAGTGAGGACATACCTCCGGTTACTGAGTTACTGACAGGGCACAACTATAATCGCTGGTTCCCTGTCACCCCCAGTGTGACAGCTATTCTTCGGGATGCAGGCCATGTTCTTGGTTCCGCCACAATAGTGTTGAAGATCAAAGACAACGGGAGGGAACTATCTCTATGCTATACGGGAGATCTCGGCAGAAAAAACCTGCCGATCATCCGTGACCCGCAAACCGTAGATGATGCCGAAATCCTCATCATCGAAAGCACCTACGGCAACCGTCTTCATAGCAATATCAGCAACATAAAAGAAAAACTCGCGGCCATAATCAACGAGACGATAGCACGGAATGGTAAGATATTCATCCCGGCATTCGCATTGGAGAGGACTCAAGAGATCGTCTATACCTTGCATCAATTGAAGCTCGAAAGGATAATCCCGGATATCCCCGTCTATGTCGATAGCCCGCTTGCCATCGATGCTACAAACGTATTCCGGATGCATCCCGAATGCTTTGATAAAGAAACCAATGAGTTTCTCCGAAAAGCAGAAGATCCTTTCGGCTTCAGCAAACTCTCCTATACCCGCAGGGCGGAGGAATCCATAGCCCTTAATGCTATCAAACAACCGGTGATTATCCTCGCCGGCTCCGGTATGGTAGAATCCGGGCGCATCCTCCACCATCTCAAAAATAATATCGAAAATCCGCGCAATACGATACTTATTGTCGGCTGGCAGGGGGAAAATACCCTGGGACGTAAGATCGCCGACAAATGGCCGAAAGTACCCATATTCGGCGAGTCCTACGATCTGAAAGCGCAGGTGGAGGTATTCGATGAATTCAGCGCACACGCCGATAGGGATGACCTGATGGAATGGGTCACTAAATGCAAGAAATGCTGGCGCAAGGTATTCATCGTCCATGGTGAGGAAACTGCATCGCTTGCATTTGCTCAAACACTGAGAGATTCTGGAATCCCCGAGGTCATTGTTCCCGAACTCAACCAAAGCTTCATATTGTAGGGCGTATTTGACTTTCACAGTATCCGCTTGATACCCTTGCGACTACCAACGGAGGAAGCATTATTGAATATTTTGCTCGTCTATCCTGAATATCCCGACACTTTTTGGGGCTTCAAGCATGCTCTGAGATTTGTCTCCAAAAAGGCAGCGTTCCCTCCCCTGGGACTGCTGACCGTGGCTGCCATGCTTCCGAAAGACTGGAAAAAGAAACTGGTTGACATGAATACACGAACGCTCACCGACCGCGAGTTAGCGCAGGCGGATTATGTCTTCATCAGCGCCATGTCCGTACAAAGAGAATCGGCACGGCAGATAATCAAACGCTGTAAAAAGTTGTGCGTAAAAACTGTTGCGGGTGGACCATTATTTACCAGTGCAGCAGAGGAATTCGATGATATCGACCATCTCGTACTCAATGAGGCTGAGATAACGTTACCTCTATTTCTCAAAGACCTTGAAATCCACAAAGCAAAACATCTGTACACATCCATGGAACGACCTGAACTTAACGATACTCCGATACCAGCCTGGGAACTTCTGGACATCAGGAAGTATTCATCAATGAATGTGCAGTATTCGCGAGGCTGTCCCTTTGATTGCGAATTTTGCGATATCGTCGTTCTCAACGGACACAGGCCGAGGACAAAGTCAAAGGAACAGTTATTAACGGAACTCGATGCCATTTATCACCGTGGCTGGAGGAGAGGCAGCGTATTCATCGTTGATGATAATTTTATTGGCAACAAGAAAAAACTGAAGGCAGAGACGCTTCCTGCAATCGCAGAATGGATGAAGGGAAAAGGATATCCGTTCACCCTGTTAACCGAATCCTCAATTAACCTTGCTGACGATGAAGAATTGATGACCCTCATGGTCAAGTCAAATTTCAACATGGTATTCGTCGGCATTGAGACGCCCAACGAATCCAGCCTTGCTGAATGCGGCAAACATAACAATGAAAATCGCGACATGATCGCAGATGTAAAAAAACTGCAGAATCACGGACTGCAAGTACAGGGAGGCTTCATCCTTGGATTCGATAATGATGATCCAACCTCGATCTTTGAAAGCCTCATCTCTTTTATCCAGAAAAGCGGTATTGTCACAGCCATGGTCGGGCTGCTCAATGCGCCACGGGATACCAAGCTCCATAAACGGTTGGGGAAGGAAAATAGGCTTCGTTCGGTTTTCTCCGGCAACAATACGGATTTCTCCACGAACTTCATCCCAAAAATGAATATGAATACTCTGATTGACGGGTATTCAAAAGTAGTCCGGACGATATATTCGCCAAAACAATATTATGAACGAATTATCCTGTTTTTGAAGGAATATCGCCCTGCTCGTCGAAAAATATCCAGAGTGCACAATGAAGATGTAGCAGCGTTGATCAAATCGTTATTCATACTCGGAATGAAAGAGCACGGAAGACAGTACTTCTGGAAGCTCATCGTATGGACATTAGCCAAACGTCCTCGATCATTCCCGCTATCGATAACTCTGGCTATATACGGATTTCACTTTCGTAAAATAGCTGAAGGATACACACTTTCCCCATCATCTAACTGCTAGCCAGCCGTCATTGCTATGTCCATCGTATCGTATTATAGTACTATAGAAAATATACTCATCGATAAAATTTTTACGATATAAAAGGATTGGAGTAGAGACATACATCTCATGAAAGTAATCATTGATGCAATGGGCGGCGATTATGCGCCTTTGGAAATAGTAAAAGGGGTCATCGATGCCACAAATGAAGACAGAAAAACCGAGATTCTCCTTGTCGGCAGGCAAGCTGAGATCGAATCCATACTTAATGAATACCCACATCGTGATAAAGCGATCCGTATAGTAAATACTCCCGATGTCATTGAATTTGCAGAGCACCCTGTCAAGGCGGTACGAAGTAAACCAAATTCATCCATTGTCGTCGGTATGAAATTGATTCGAGAAGGGGAAGGCAGAACGTTTATCTCTGCAGGTAGCAGCGGAGCAATGGTCGCAGCAGCTGTCCTGGTACTGGGTAAAATTCCCAATGTCATCCGGCCATGCCTCGGCATCCTGATACCGGCACTTACCGGACCAACGATCATACTCGACGTTGGTGCTAATGCAGACTGCACCCCTGCTTTTCTGCAAAATTTCGCACAGATGGGCACCGTCTATATGAGGCGGGTGTTCGGTATCGCCAGACCAAGAGTCGCAGTACTTAGTAACGGTGAAGAGAAAACCAAAGGAAACGAGCTTATCGCTCAAACTCATAACCTTATGGAAAAAAGCACGCTGAACTTCGTTGGCAATCTTGAAGGAAACGATCTTACAAAAGGTGCTGCTGATGTTATTGTAACTGACGGGTTCACTGGAAATATTGTATTGAAGACCATTGAGGGCGTCAGCGAAACGTTCACCGAATTTTTCCGGGAGTTGATTATAACCGATCATCGATTAAAAGATGCCATCCCGTATTTCAAACTGGCAATGGGCGCCTTTGCTAAAAAATGGGACTACAGCGAATATGGCGGCTCATTACTCCTCGGTGTCGATGGTAACGTTGTCATTTCACACGGACGCAGCAACGCCAAAGCCATCAAAAATGCCATCCTTTTCGCCAGTAAAACAGCTGATCTGAAAGTGGTAGAAACAATAAAATCAGGATACGAATAACAAGGGCATTATTTGTTCAGTTTTCGCTTCAGATCTTCATAGCCTGTCATCGCGGCCGCTGTATCAAGAAAATCCTTTGTTGAACGGCTTATGGCCTTGAGTTGCTCGATATCTCTCGCAACCGGGCTTACAGCGCCGGGATCCTGCCCGTAAATACCATGAAAAGCAAAATACGCCTGATTCAGCTTTCGTATATGATATCCGTTTTGCACAAATAGCTTCCTTTGCTCTTCCATATATGTTTCCGCTCTTTCAATGTTACCCTGAGACAGATATGCATCAGTCTGTTTGCGTGTCTCACGCATCACAGCATCAAAATCAAACACATTGGATTGCTGCCGATCATCCGCCTTAGAACTATTTGAATAATACTTGTTATACACGTCTTTACCGATATCTTCGCTTATGATCCCCGCCAGCGTCTCATTCATCGTTACAATATCTACATCTCTTCTGATTCCAAGAGAATCTAGCACATACCTGAATCCTAGAGGCTTAAACGCAAGGTATTGATGCAGCCATTCTTCTACACCAGCGTTCACAATATATTTCATCGTAGAATCAGAGGAGACAATGGGAGGGAATGTCCCGGCAAAACCACCGAGCGTTACCACCAGGGATGAAAACCCGAGTTCATCTATCTGCGCCTCCAAAGATTCCATTTCATCAATTCGCATAGTCTGCTGCAATAGTAATCTGTCCGTATATGCTATTGTATCTCTCGGAGAAATAACCAGGAGATGAGGCGGCGACTCAAGGCTGATGAGAACAGGAGGGAATACTGATATACCCTGCTCCTGTAATACAAATTCTATCTTTTTTGACAGATCTGACTCTGAATTGGAATGGTCTCGATCCGATACTGCCTGCATACCCAGTTTAAAAAGCGCATTGCCTTCCCATTGCAAAAAGGGAAACGCGTATGGCTGCGCAATGCGATGCGCGTCATCGAGAGAACTGTTTTTCGTCGCGCATCCGGCCGGCAAGAGTATAACGCTCACCAGAACAACAGACAGCAACAGAAGTACACGATCCGTATGTTTCATATCAATATTTCCGACAGAGAAGAAGTTCTGCAGCAACTAATCGTTGTTTATCATCATTCCATCCCTATTTTGTTTTTACGCTGATAGCCATAACCTCTATTTTCCCCACATCGTTGAGCGCTGAATTCCTTTGCCACGTTTTATATTCCTCTTTTACACATTTGCCCTGCCAAAATATGACTACGCAATAAACAGATGCACTATAATTGTAATAATCGCACGGCTGAAAGACAATAGCATCTCATTCATAGTTCATTTTGATAAATCTAATTGAATGTAATATCTATTGACAGCATTGATAGAATTAAAAAAAGTGATACAATAGACATACTAAGCTATAAAGCAGCTAAAAATATTTTGAAAAAGGAGTATTGTATGAAGAGATTTATTCTAATGGCTGTAATCGTGGTAGTAGCTGTCCTTATGATCGGTCCGGCAATAGTAGCAGCGGCATC
>DIKB01000094.1:7528-15714 GCA_002421445.1 Dehalococcoidia bacterium UBA5629
GGCACCGGCACTTACGATGGCATCAAATGGTACAGCGGCACCGCTACCTATGATGGAGCACCATGGAGCACTGGCACCGGCACCTATGATGGTATCAAATGGTACAGCGGCACCGGCACCTACGATGGCATCCCGTGGAACGGCGGAGTCTGCAAATAGCATTTCTCCCATAAAGCAAATTAGTTACAAAAAAGGACGAGCGGCTTTAATAGTCGCTCGTCCTTTTTTGTTTCTTGTAAGTAAACTGCTGAATTACCCGACCTTCGCCGGATTCCCAACCACTGTTTTCCCCGCAGATAATCTAACATCGGCCGTGTCATCAGCGGCACAACATCGCCGATAGATCTGAACCCTTTCTTAAACCGATAAAGCTTTGACCGTTAACTCAGAAACGCTGGTCACGCCGATGTTCAAGTTATGCAGCTCGCCCAACTCGCTTATCTGATGACGGCAGTTATCACACGAGGTTACCACGACTTCAGCCCCCGTTTTACGGATTTGCTCGGCTTTGATGATACCTGAGTTCAGTCGGATGTCATTCCATTCGGGTACGGCTACCAGCCCACTGCCGCCACCGCAGCAATAGCTGTGCAAACGATTAGGAGTCATTTCCGTGAAATCCCCATTTGCAGCTTTAATCACCCTGCGGGGCTCATCAAAAATGCCGCCTTTGCGTCCCAGGTTGCAAGAGTCATGGTACGTCAGAGGCCTGCCGTTTTTAGAGGGATCTAGGTGTAACTTCCCGTCACGGATATACTCATCGATAACTTCCAGAATGCTACGTACCCTGAAAGGAAGGGGATTTCCGAACCATTTGGGAGCTTCCCACCGCATTGTGGTATACGCATGTCCGCATTCGGTGATGACTATCTCCTGGGTTTTCAGTCTGATGGCTTCATTGATTATGCGCAATGCAATCCTTTTCGCCTTATCCGGATCTGACAGGAATACAGCGTAGTTAGCGGCTTCAAACATGCCCAGGGTCCAGGATTCACCAGCAGCATTAAAAATGATGGATTGAGGGATTATGGTATGGGCACCAGCCAGTGGAGTATACAGGATTTTTGCGCCTTCCTGCTCGATTGGTATCCTGGCTGTGGAACTGCCCAATTTATCCTGGACATCTTTTTCCAACTCAGTCACCTGATCCCGATAAATATCACGGAATAAATCAGCATTTTCCTCTTTAGCAATAGCTACGTTGGCTAACTCGACAAGCATTTCAGGGGCATATCCTGTTGCATTAGCTATTGCCCTCATGATACGAGTTATCTCAGAAGTTTCCACGCCGAAAGGACAGGCAAAGGTGCAGCGCTGGCACATAGTACAGGTGGAGTATGCTATTTCCGCAAATTTGGGCAATATATCTTCTGATGGTTTCCCGGCGCCGACCCACGATGGCATCAGGCGGCCTACAGGATCGAACAGGATGCGATACAGACGCCGGAGTTGCTCCGCCCGGTAGTAAGGGGCATGTTCTTTGCGGGGATTTGACTGGTAATAATGGCAACTCTCGGTGCAGATGCCACACCGGACGCAGACTTCTAACGAAGCTAGTACCCTCCGGTCAACCATCTTGGTCAGCATTTCCCTGGCTATATCTAATTTATTCCGGTCAACAGTGATTATATCGCTCATTGGTTTACTCCAGTACACCACGCCGCCCGAATACCATCCCTAGAAAGGCGCGGGAATAGAAAAAGTATATTAAATGGCGCAATTTGCCGAAAGGAACATATGCCATCGTTATCCCGGATACAATCCAGAATATAGGCGCCAGGTCTACTAATAGTGCAGCAACCACTCCGGTAGCCATAAACAGCGTGGTCAGCGCTAGAGCAAAATAGTCGTCAGGCGTGCTGAGATCTCTCATAACAGGATCATGCCACCGGATCCAGAAACCGGCCAATCCCATCAACGCGCCAATCACCAGTGTTATGGCTGCTGCAAAACGCAGCCATTCCGACAATTCTCCCAGCCAGGGGTTTACAATCAGGAACGCAGCACCGATGAAGATGCTGATATGCAAAATAATCCCCCTTAAGTAGGCGATCCAGTGTATCCTGGCGCTTTCTTTTTTCCACGGCGCCATACCCAGGGTGAAGGACCACAGTATTCCCTCCACAGGAGAACTCCTGACCGGCGCCTTTTCCGCGTTATATGGCCGGTGCTGCATCGCAGCAATCAAGGTTATAACGCCGATAATGCCGATGGCCGCGCCTGCCAGCGCTATTACGACTGCAACCGTCTGAAATATGCTCATTTTAGCCTTTTCACGAAAAATGTAATAAGCTTACCCGACCTGCTAATGGAGAGAAGCTCATTGCCGGTGCTCCTTGTCCAGGCGGGGATATCTGCCAATACTCCGGGATCAGTAGCGGTAGCTTCAAGAACACCGCCGACAGCCAGATTTTTAACTGCCTGGCTGACCTTGACCACCGGTATCGGGCAGAGCAATCCTTCAAGGTTGATTTTTACGTCTGACTTAATCTCTTCAGCCATGTATTTCTCCTTCTATACTTAAAACTATATGAATAAAGTTGCTTTTGAGCGATTGGCCATTTCCAACATAGCAGCAACGCCGCAGGCCGGCTGCACCTCGTCAATTAAATCCTCTTTATTGATTTCCATAACTTCCATACTCATCTGGCAGGGGTAAAGCTTTATATCAAGGTCGATAGCAGTATGAAGTAATTCATCTATTGGTGTGATCTTATGTGCCTTCATCATCTGATTGAACATCCATCTGCCTATTCCCCAGAAATTAAAGCGGGAAGGGCCGATACGAGTAATGCCGCCCCGATTCATAAGCCCCATCATTTTGCCGAAAAAACTCTTGCCTGTAAGATTGCCCTTCTGGATTGCCTTTAATCCCCAGAAGGTGAAAAATATATTGGTCTCCTTGCCTGCTGCTGCAGCACCCANNCCCAGGGCTATGTTCAATCCCGCCATGACTTTGTCCATATCACCACTGCAAAGAATAATTGTCACCCCGTCAGCCGAATCTGTCATCTTTTTATATCTCCTTTAAATATTTTTACTGCCTTTGCACAAACATTCATTAAGGGCAGGCTCACGGCCTACCTCCAGCGGGGGACTCAGCCGCCACCCGTGTTATTACACAGGCTTTGAAGATAGTCAAGCAAGGTTTTCTTGGGAATCGCATTGTCGACATCATCGCCCCCACACTTTGGACAGAATACATCGGAGCAGCATGCGGCATCAGCGGGAACAAACTCCCTCTCAAACGTCTCATGGCATTGTTTACATTCGAATTTTTCTTTCATGATACTCTCCTTAATAATTAAAAACTCGCTCAGGAATTCGATATGGAATCTATTAATACTTGATCTCTTCCCAGCTTTTCTGCGATGACCTCACGTACAGTATCACAGGCCATCGCTATCTTTGCTGTCACCAGACTATAATAAATAGTGCTTCCATCACGTTGCGTCATCACAATCCCGGCTCTTCGCAATACTGCCAGATGCTGCGACGTATTCGACTGCTTCAACCCGAGCGCTTCCGCCAGCTCGGCAACTGATTTAGAACCGTGTCTCAACTCATGAATAAGCATCAAACGTTTAGGGTCGGCAAGCGATTTGCAAAGCTCCGCCTGAAGCTTGAAAATTTCGAGTGATGCATCATTATCCATCTGCATATCTACGCTCCTTAACATAGTCGTCTTAATATATTAGTATATTCACTACTACTAATATATTAGCACCAATAATCTCTATTTTCAATAGACTAATAGATTTTATGTTAAACTAGCAACACTGCCTGACGCCTCTCGGTTCCTCTTAAAAACGTTATCGAAAGGCGATTCCCGGAGGTTACGTCAGAAAGCATGCGCTGCAGATCATCAGCGCCATGCACCGGATGAGTGTTGATCTCAATAATGATATCTTTTTCCCGCAATCCCGCTTTGGCTCCAAGAGACTCGGGAGCAACCCCACCGATCAACGCACCCGAAACCGGTGTAACGCCGAATCTCCCCGCCACCTTATCAGCATCAGCTACCCGTAACCCGAATTGAGGTTTTGTCTGTTTCTCCCGTCAGATAAATATTTCTTCACCTGATGGCAGTAACCGCATGTAGGTGTGGTGTAAATCGATTCATTCTTCAAGCACTATTTCGTAAGGACAGCAAATAGCACCTGTGGGACAGACAGCTTCACATTGTCCGCACCAGTCGCATTCACCTATGTGAAGCAACTGGATAACGTTTCCCGTCATCACAAGAGCGCCATTTGAACAGACCGTAATACAAACCCCGCAGCCGGTACATTTGCTCTGATAGATATCTGGCCATTCAGACAACGTATAAACCCTCCGTATTGCTATATAATAGTACGAACATCTGCCTTTTTCTGTAACTTTTGTCTCATCCTATTATATCTTCCAGCTTTTGCCGATTCTGCACGATGATCCGGTGATGATCAATTCTGATAGCCCCGGAATCTTCCAGCGATTTAAGCGATCGTCCCACCACCTCCCGGGATGTCCCTGCTATTGCAGCCATCTCCTGCTGCGTCAATCGCGGATGGGAACATGGTCGGTTAAGAGCAGTATCGAGAAGGATCTTTGCTACTCTTCCAATGACATTTTTAAATGAGAAATCTTCTATTAAAGAAGTAAGCCGTCGTATTTGCGCCGATAACACATGGACAATATTGGATGCAACATGCGAATACTGTTTCACAAGAACCAGAAAATCGTCCTTGCTCATCTCATAGAGGGTAACCTCACCCATCGCCTGTGCGCTAAAGAGATTAGTCCCCCCATCGAAGACAGAGACGTCGTTAAACGATTCACCGGGGCAGGCAATGTGAAATATTTGTTCTTTGCCGTCAGACGATGTTTTGAACAGCTTGATCGCTCCGGATACAAGGAAATAGACAGCTCCGGGCGATTCGCCTTCCATCACAACAAGCTGTCCCTTATCTACCGTTTTTTCCACAATCAGCCGTCGCACCACGTCAAGCTCTACAGGAGAAAGCCCTGTAAAATACGGTATCGTACTCAAAACGTTTTGTTGTACTGCCATCGGATACACACCCCGAAACTGACTACCATTATACCAGCGCCGGATGCTCTTGTAACCAATCTTGTAGATATGGCTGCACTTCAAAACTGCATTATGCTATAATGCAGGCGTACTGGGGATTCGTCTAGCGGTAGGACAGCGGACTCTGGATCCGTATGGCCAGGTTCGAATCCTGGATCCCCAGCCAGTTTACTCTCTTCATTTCAGCACTGTCTTATGGGGAGCAGTATACGAGTGCGCATTTCATTCGCCGCCTTGTTGGTAAAGGTAACCGAGGTTATCTGCGATGGAGACACTCCGCATTTCTGGATGAGATAGGCGATCTGGCTGCCAGCGTCCTGGTCTTGCCCGTTCCCTGGCCGGAAAGCAATCCTATTTCGTTTTTATCCAGGATTTTGATTTTTCCGTATTCACCATCGTATCCAGGCTCGACTTCCACCTTGCCAAGCCTTAGCCTGCGAATGCCTTCAGCCACCAGAGGGCCTGCTTTAAGCTCGATATCGCTGAGCGTCGCCTCGCGGAGGATAAAAAGCTCAGTCCCCAGATTACGCAACAGATCGTCATACTTTTTTTTGACCTTCACGCTGGCAGAAGTAAGTCCGAATGAGGCAGCAATCACTTCTTGAAGAGGGATAAGACTCTCGTAGTGTTTGGCCGCCGCCGGGGGACCAACTCCTTCACCGCGGTCAGCAAGCTCCTCTAGCCGATGAAGCACTCCCACTGTAATCCTGCCGCCGCAGACAGGGCAGATACCTGCCGCCGCTCTGGTATCCGCTGGCGTGAAACACACTTTACATTTCCGGTGACCATCATAGTGGTATTTCCCTTCTTCCGGGAAAAATTCAATCGTTCCGAAAAACTCCTTCGCAGCGCGGTTTTGCAGCGCCTGCGCGATGTTCGGATAAGAAAGGGCGGTATCAAAGATATTGGCTTCCCTGGCCAGGTTCGCCGGAGAATGGGCATCGGAATTTGAGACCAGCGTAAAGCCGTCAAGCGCAGAAAGACGCCAATTCATAGGAGGGTCGGAGGAAAGTCCGGTTTCGAGGGCATGGATGTAACCTGTTAAATCATCAAAGCACTCCTGGATGCTGTCAAAACCCGAATAGGCGCCAAACAAGGAAAAATGGGGCGTCCAGATATGAGCAGGAATGAATATGGCATCTTGACACACGTCCAGGGTGATTTCCAGAAGGTCCCTGCTGTCAATGCCGATGATAGGCCTGCCGTCGGAATGCAGATTGCCGATGTCTTCAAGACGGCGTGACAGGGCTTCGGCATCTTCTAGACTGGGGAGAAGGAGTAAATTATGAACTTTTCTTACTTTTCCGTTCTTTTTATATATTGAGCTGATTTCTCCGGAGACAATGAATCGGGGCTTCAAATGTTCTCCCGCAATGTCATCCTCCCGATGAAAATCATTTTTGAGCGTATAAAGCCCTTCCTCAGCCGGAACCAGCTTTTCTTTCAGTTCTTCCCGCCAGGCCGGATGGGTGAAATCCCCCGTCCCCACCAGTGCAAGCCCTTTCCGGTGCGCCCACAACTCCAGCATTTCGGGTATGCACTCACGACTGGTGGCGCGGGAGTATTTGGAGTGAATATGAAAATCAGCAATGAACATCTTAACACCAGTATTTTATGGTTTTGAACCTATTATAACTGAATTTCAGCCAAAGAGCTTACCTTGCTTTCAATATCCTATATCACGGATCGAACTCTGTCACAACCCCACACATATCAGCTAATCATACCAGATATATTCGTCAGGGGATGTCGTTTGATACTATACAGACCGACTGCCGAGTTCAACGTGAATATCAGGTATCTCAAATCATGTTGACAACTATAAGCGTTTGCGCTTATACTAAACCGTGTGGAGATACGGTTTAGTCGCCATGCCAAGAACAAATTGAGGCTATATAGACTGGCCGTAAAGGATATCGATGAAGCTATTGAATTTGGGGAAAGACTGGATCAGGGAAATAAAGTGGAATCACGACACGGGAAGCTTAGAGTAATCTGGTCGATAGTCGGCTCATATGCACTGGTGATAACGATAATCAGAACAAGATAGAGGTGAACTATGGTAATACAAACGAAATTACACGATATGCCAAAAGGCGCTCTGAAAATTGAATACGATCCTGAGGTTGATGTCCTCTCTATTTATCTTCAAAGGCCGGATGCCGCATTGAGCTACAGCAAAGAGATAGAGCCAGGCGTGATACTAAACTACGCAGAAGATAGCAGCCTCTCTTCCATAGAAATCCTCGACGCTAGCAAACGTTATCCATCAGAGCAACTGGCAGCTTCCAGCATAGACGAGTTCATCGATCTGAAAACAGCATCGCAATTAGCTGGAATTGCGCCGGTCACACTGAGAACACAGGCAGAGAAAGGGAAGCTGTGGGCACTGAGACTCGCCGGCCAATGGGTTACAACACGGGAACGGCTCCAGCAATACATCGACAGCAGGTCGAGAAAAGCCAAGGGCTAATCGCTTATTCTGTATATATAATGAGAGCAAAATGTCAGATAGTATCGAGGGCAGAAACCCCGTTATTGAAGCGTTAAAATCGAATCGTCCGCTGAATAAGATATTGCTTGCCGGCAACATCGGCAAGCACTCGGCAATCGCCGAGCTGCTATATCTCGCCCGATCCAGAGGCATACCGGTTGAGCATGTTGCCAGAGAGGCGCTCGACCGGCTGAGCACGACCGGCGCGCATCAGGGAGTCATCGCCTTTGCCGCAGTAAAGGAATACCTCGAACTGGAAGAGCTGTTTGCCATCTCGCAGCAAAAAGGAGAACCGCCGCTCTATTGCATCCTCGACGGCATCGAGGACCCGCAGAATCTGGGAGCGATCCTCAGAACCGCCGAAGGCAGCGGGGTACACGGACTGATCATCCGTGAAAGGAGGGCGGCAGGGTTGACCGGCGCCGTAGCAAGAGCATCGGCAGGAGCTGTGGAATACGTCCCGGTAGCACGGGTAACGAACATTTCGCAGACAATAGAAACTCTGAAGGAAAAAGGGGTCTGGGTTGCCGGGATCGATGCTGCGGGAAAAACCGATTTTCGCAAGGCGGATTTCAAGTCTCCGACTGCAATCGTTATCGGCAGCGAGGGCAAAGGGCTGTC
>DIKB01000082.1 GCA_002421445.1 Dehalococcoidia bacterium UBA5629
GAAGAGTTTTGCGAAGATGGGATCTTCTGCAAGTTCCTTCTTGATGAGTGCCTGCCTTTTGGCAGAGACCCTTGCTGCTTCTTCGAGAAGTTCCTTCTCGTAGGTTGCCTGATTGAACAGGCTACGCTTGGCATGGTTGGTATCCATATCGGTCATCATGCGTTCGAACATGTTGGCACCGGTTGCAATACCAGTGACGATTTTTGTCGCTGCATTGGCAGTGGTGCTGATGGTGTCGAAGACGTTGATGGTAGCCTGCGATGCAGACGTGAGTACGGATGTGCTCATGGGTTGGCTCCTAGTAAGTTGGATCACCATTGATCCAATGGGGGCGCAGCCCAGTGTATGTGTGAGTGTAGCCGGGGGGGTACCTCACTAGTGTAGGTGCTCCGCACCTAAGCACTACCATGGTCAATTCCTATGGGTTATTTTCCCATGCAAAAAAATCTGAGATAATATTTTCTCTATAGGATTATATAGATAATGTCTATCTAATCGAATAAAATAGAAAGACCCCGGATCTCAATCTGCAAGGAGCCATCCAAAGCAACAGAGAGATCACGGGGTCTTGGCCCTCTTGGGAGGGATTTATCATCTTAGTGACCACCTTTTATCGCATTACAACGCATGTTAGGCAGCTAACGGTATGGACCGCTTATCGGTTCTAGTCTCTTACGAGATCACTAAGATGGTATTGAAGTCAGAGGCGATATAGACCATCCCGGTTTGCAACCACTCACCTGACTGAGCTTGGGATATTTTTCTCTCTGACTTCAATTCTTGAATATTTTACCATTTTTATAAGGGTCTTTCCCCAAGAAAGACAATAGGGGGGTCGCATCTCTTTCTCTAGGTTTTCATCCTTGAGGAGAAGTTGACCCACCCCTATCTCTTTCCCTTGGTTCCTGTCAAGAGGGTAGGTAGTACCCATCTGCATAGGCGCGTTCCCCGGAGACCAGCTTTTTATGCTGGTTAATCACGCTCAAAATATCATAATGAATTTGAGAGCCTTCCGGGATGATAATAAGAGATCCTTTATCCTTATAATACTGCACTGCATTCAGTACAGTGGTATATGGAATACCATGTTTTTGGGATATTCTCATATAAGGGAATGAGGTTTTCATGATATTAGAATACCCTTCCGAATGAGAATTGCCTCAACATCTCGCCAGTTGACCATGTGCCTACCGGACTGGTCATCGAATAGGGTGGGGCATCCGAGGGCAGCGTCATCGATATAGAGATGAGCGTATGCCTTGGGACTTCCTGTCCAATCGATCTGTTGAGGATTGCAGTTCACACCCCAGAAAAAAACTCCGCGTTCCTCGCAGTAGGCCACAGCCTCATCGAGTTCGGCATTGAAGCGCATTGTCCAGAGAATGAGTTTGGTATTTTGAAGCTGAAGTTTCTTCATTACCCGAAAAGCATTTGGAACTTCTCGTCCGATTTTCGGATACATATGAGAAACAATAGTACCATCAAAATCGATTGCGATAATCTTATCAGACATTGATGATAACCTCTTCATAGGTTTTCTCGAAAATGTCAGGTTTACAGGGATAAAACTCTCCTGCTACACCCTTGATAATATAATCTCCATAAGAGGCTTCATGATCTCCCTCAAGAGTTGGGATAATGAGACCACTTACAGCCCGCATAGGCGGTTTGGAACTGGTGCGTGTCTTTACCCCGTGATCCGCGAGCCACGAAACAATATCGAATTCAGACTGGTGGGTAAGCTGACGTGCTTCGATTTCGACTGGTTTCTTTCTGAAAATAGGCATTACATTTTCTCCTTGCTTTCTGACCTAGATAACACCTAAATAGTGGTGTCTGTCAAACCCAAAGAAAGGACTAGACAATAACTGGTGTTACTGAAGAAGAACTGAAGGCCCATCAGAAGGATACCGGTGGCAAGCGCGTGACGCTCGATGCACTGGAAGCCAACATCAAATCGAGGCAATTCATTATCGTACCCGGTTCGATGCTGATCATCTGCGTGCTCACGCTTCAGAATGGTTTCAACGTGACCGGCGAAAGTGCTTGCGCTGATCCGACCATGTTTAACAAGGAAATCGGTGAACGGATTTCTGAAGATAATGCCAAGAAAAAGATTTGGCCGCTTATGGGTTATGCCCTGAAGCAGGAACTTTATTTGGCAGGTGAAGGCACCACATTCCAGGATCGTGCCCGTATGGAAATGCGGGATCTCACGGATAAGCTCACAAAATTGCAGGCTTTTATCAATGGTGCTGAGCAATTCCAACGCCTGTCCGAAGAGGAACAGGATTTGCTCATCCAACAGCTTTTCTGCATGGACGCCTATGCACGAGTGCTGGATAAGCGGATCGCACGCTTCTGAAAAAGGAATGGGGGGCCGAAAAGCCCCCCACCCACGATCCCAAACGGCGCAAACCCACAAAACACCGAATGGTGTTTTATTTATAGAATAAAGCGGTGAGAATACAATGAGCCTTTTCAATTCGAAGCTGTCCAGCGCACCTCCTGCGGCGGTTGTGACTTCGGGACCACAGGAAGATGCCACTTCTTCCCTTGGTTCAGCGCCTGCGGCTACAGGTTTCACAATTGAGAGCGTGAAATCCAGTGTACCAGCTCATTTGCGGAATAATGTCACCCAAGAATTGGTTGATAATCTTAATGGGATAACCCTCGATCCTATTATGGCTGAGAATATTCGAGACAATTTTGTCTCATATTCTTCTATTTTGAAGGAAGGCCGTTTCAAACTCGATGAATATCTAAATGCTGTTTCATATGTCTCTTATAAGATAATGAACAACACAAATGAGGAAGCTTATGCCAAGACATTTCCTCAACGATATGCCCGACTAATTGCTAACGGCACCAGTAAAAAGGCCATTTCGAGTTATGTCACTGCCTATAATAAAGGCAAATTGGTTAATCTCATTCTGGAAGCGACCCTCGTACCGTCGTGGGTGCTTAATCAGGATCTGCACCAAAAGGCAATTAACCGGCTGGCAGACCTGATGCAGAATGCTGCCAGCGAAAAGGTACAGGTCGAAGCCGCATCCAGCCTGCTAACCCATCTAGGCAAGCCGAAGGAAGGTAATTTCCAAATTAATATTGGAGAAACTGAAAACGCTGGTATGAAGGAAATGCGAGACCTACTTCAGCAAGTGGCCGCGAACCAAAGAGAAGCAATCTCGACTGGTCGAATGAAAACGATTGACGTTGCAGCCCAACGGATCACTTCTGAGGAAGACTGATGAGCGATATGCAGGCGGAAGCCACAGCCCGATACTCGAATTTGATGGACCATGTCATCAAGAAAGAGATCGATGATTGGTTGAATGAGGTCGATTATAAAGACCTCAACGACGGCTCGTATGTGCCTTCGGAATTCGCCCTGTTTTTCATGAACTTCATCAAGCTGGTGAATGGTAAGGTGGGAGAAAGCAACAAAACTCCCCCAGTCCATCTCAAAATGCTGGATAAAGTGGTTGGTGATAAAGATTATATTGCTAATCTTTGTTTCCGTGGTGCTGCAAAAACCACACTATTTTTTGAATATTTTGTTTTGTTTCTGGCAGTCTTTGGTTATCTTCCAAATTTTGGAGAAATCAGTGGTCTGATTTATGTATCAGACAGTATGGAAAACGGTGTAAAATCCGCCAGAAAAAACGTAGAATTTCGTTATAATAATAGCGAATTTCTAAAAGAATGGCTTCCTGTTGCAAAATTCACAGATAATTATCTGGAATTTGAAAACAAGGAAGGCCATAAACTTGGCTGCAAAATGTTTGGTGCCAAGACTGGTCTCCGTGGTACTAAGATCTTTGGTAAGCGTCCTCCGCTGGCCATCCTTGACGACTTGATTTCTGATGATGACGCCACTTCCCGTGTGCAGATGCAAGCCATCAAGGACACGGTCTATAAGGGCGTGGACTACGCACTCGACCCGACCCGCCGCAAGGTCATTTTCAATGGCACACCATTCGCCAAGGGCGATATCATGGTTGAAGCTGTCGAAAGTGGCGCTTGGGATGTGAACGTCTGGCCTGTTTGCGAACAGTTCCCTTGTGAAGAACACGAATTCCGGGGTGCATGGGAAGATCGCTTCACCTACGATTTCGTCATGAAGGCGTATCAGCGTGCTGTCTTGAATGGCAAGGTCGCTGCCTTCATGCAGGAAATGATGCTTCGCATTTCATCTGATGAGGAACGGCTTGTTCAGGATAGTGAGATCCGGGAATATAGCCTAAAAGCTCTATTAGAGTATAAATCGAGTTATAATTTTTATATAACCACGGACTTTGCAACGTCTGAAAGTCAATCTGCGGACTTTTCAGTTATCTCGGTTTGGGCTATTAATGCGAACGGCGATTGGTTCTGGGTGGACGGCATCTGCGAACGGCAGGATATGGCCAAAACGATTGATAGCCTCTTTCGTTTGGTTCAGATCTACCGGCCTCAGTCTGTAGGTGTCGAAATCACCGGCCAACAGGGTGCCTTTATCAAATGGCTCCAACAGGAAATGATGACCCGGAATATCTGGTTCAATTTTGCTTCCTCGGAGAAATCAGGCGCACCCGGTATCCGTCCCGTCATTAACAAGCTCACCCGTTTCAATCTCGTGGTGCCGCTGTTCAAAGCCGGGAAAATGTATTTCCCAGAAGAAATGAAAGCCTCTAAGATTATGGGGCATTTCTATGGGCAAATCAAATTGGCGACCATGAATGGTCTCAAGGGCAAGGACGACTGTATCGATACGATTTCCATGCTAATGTATATGAACGCTTGGAAACCGTCTGAAGATCAGGGCAAGCATCCGATGATGGGCCATAATGGTGGTCCCGGATTTGATGACGATGAAGACAAACACGAAGAACCACTGACGATTGAGTCCTATGTCGTCTGATTGAGGAACGAAAATGAAGCTTCTGGACCTCTATGCCCGACTGTCGTTTGGGGAACTTTCCAACCTCGCAATGGGCATGGAGGGTTCTGGTACCATTCGGGAAACGGATAAAATGAAAATCCTTTCCTATGTTAATGATGGGCTTTTAGCCCTCCATTCTCGTTTCATTTTGAAGGAAAAATATCTTCTAATCGAAGAACAGGAACACATTACCCATTATCACCTAATCCAGAAATTCGCAGAAAGCCAAAACTGCGTTGCATTCCCCTATATCAAGGACATGGTATCAGATCCCTTTCTGGGAGATGTGATCCGAATTTTTCAAGTTTATGATGCTTGTGGGAATGAGCTGGTTCTCAATGATATTGACAACGCCTGCTCTTTGTTCACCCCTTCACCTCAAGTTTTGCAAATCCCTAACCCAGTAACTGGAATGCCTAAGCATATTCTGTATCAGGCACGGCATGTACCGATTACAGAGATCTTGGCGACTACATGGATTGAACTGCCTTTTGTTCTTGAAGCCGCTCTTCAATCCTATGTGGCACATAAGGTTTTTGCACATATGAATGGGCAGGATAATCTTATTAATAGCCAAAATCATTTGGCTACTTATGAGACAAAATGCCAAGAGATAGAGGCGAAAGATCTGGTCATGTCCAGTCTCTCCAACTCCTTCCATAAACTTCAACACAGAGGATTTCCATAATGGGGTTTCGTTCTCCCACCATGCTGTCAGCCACGGATACGTGTGACCCTGCAACGGGAACTCTCGATTACATGATCGGGAGTGCTTACGCTACTGTACGATTTATTGCTGAAAATATTGAATATATTAAGCATATTTCCTACCATATGCCGCAAGTTTATATGGTAGCGGGAGATTTGGCCAATATTGATGCGGTTGCCTTACTGCTGGATGACATTCAAGCAGTGTCAACAAACCTTTCCTTCTTGGTTCCAATTGCAGATAATATGGCGATTTTGCAGGATATTCATGCAAAAATCCCTGAAATTACTGCTCTGCATACTGAACTGGTAAAACTGGTTACACTTTACAACAATCTGCTTCAGCTTTTGGAGCTTCATGCTGAACTTACCGCTTTGCTTGATTTGCACACCAATCTTGCTCAGATCCTGTCGGTTCAGGCCAGTCTCACTCAGTTGCTTGCTCTGGAAAATGCACTTCCACAGCTTTTGGCAGTACATGCTGCCTTGGCGAATATCCAAAATGTGGTAAATAATATGCCAGCCATTCAGAATGTTGACACCAACATGCCTGTGCTTGTGGATATTCATACAAATATGACCGGCCTATTGGCTTCTCATTGGGATTGGAATATCGAATGACCATCCAAGATAATCTTAATGATTATAATCTTAATGTGGTAGATAATACCGATCCTCGTTTGGCTGGTTATCTTCCTGTTGAGTATTTTCAGATCGTTGATACCGATCAATCCTCTGCTCGAATTCGGGATATCGCTATCCCTATTGAGCAATTCTATGACTATAATCTGGAAAATGAATGTTGCGATTGTGACGCTAACAAAGGTTGAGGACTTATAATGGCCCGTATTCCCCGTAAACTTGCAGGTATCGGTGCATCCGATTTGCCTACTGCTGCTGCATTTGATGCATACACAGGTCCAGCCCGGGAAATCACTCTCGATCCAAATCGAGGCATTATTGCTTTGCATGATGGTGTTACCCCAGGCGGCTTGAAATTTTATAAAAATAATATGGGTACAATTGATAATCCGGAAGTATTTCAGGATTATCGAATGGGTGACTGGGAAGCAAAACTCAGGGTTATCCCTAAATGGATGAATAATCCACGTCAAATTGACGCAGGCACAAGCTATAAAGCTTTACCATTTACAGCAAAGCTTCGTAATACAATTATTGTTTTGTATTCCGATGGCCCAGCACATGGGCAATCAATTCAGCAGATTATGGCTATCACTAAAGATGGCGGCAAATCTTATGAAAGTGTTGTCTTTGTTCAGGATACCGCACCAGAAGTATATAATACTTCCCTACTAAATTCTACCATGGTTCCCGGAGATATTATTGTACTGAAGATCTTTACTATTATTAAAGGTAATAATGGAATTGCTGTTACTCGTAATGCTACGGTAACTGGTTATGATAATCTTCTAACATTTTCGGATGATATTAAAGATGCTTCTTGGGTAAAAGCAAATATACTTCCTTTTGGCGCAGGCAGTGCTGCTAATGTATCCACTGTAAGGGATATTCGTGGTGGATTTACAGCTAATAGGGTTATGCCTACATCAGATAACCTGAGCCACAGCACGACTAAAAGTATCGCAGGTGTTACACCTAATCAGGTGCTCACCGCTATCACTGAATTTAAATATGAGACCGGTGGTCCTGTATATTTCATTATGCTTTTGGCAGATGATGATGTCACAGGGAACCAGATCAGTGCTAGATTTAATATTTTGAATGGTACTGTAGAAGCTGTAACTAATACAGGTCTTGGGTCTGGTGCAGCAGCTACGATTACTATTGGATTGGATGGATGGGTTACTTGCTCGCTATCTGGTCGCCCAAGCACAGCTGGATCTAATTTGCGATATCAGGAAAGACCTTCTAATTCTG
>DIKB01000134.1:0-411 GCA_002421445.1 Dehalococcoidia bacterium UBA5629
CAGCCATGCCTATTGCAGCAGTAATCCAGATACTCGCCGCAGTGGTCAGTCCCAGCACCACCCTTCCACGAACACTGTGGAGTATCACGCCGGCGCCGAGAAAACCTATGCCGGTCACAATTCCAGCAGCTACCCGGGACTGATCGATACCGTTGCCACTAAAGCCGTAGATAGAAATAACGGTGAACAGCGCCGATCCCAACGAGATCAGAATATGAGTACGCAGACCCGCCGGTTTATGTGCACGCTCACGCTGAAAGCCGACTAACGCACCCAGAGCGGTTGCAACGAGAAGGCGAATAACTATCTCGATATCGAAGTTCATCGCTCACTATCACTTCCGCTTCGCTCTCTTCACTGCCAGAAGTCGGTTAAGCGCGTTCATATAAGCTTTGGCACTGGCGACGATAA
>DIKB01000134.1:425-4890 GCA_002421445.1 Dehalococcoidia bacterium UBA5629
CCATCGCATTCGATTCTGATGAGGACTTCACCGATGGCATCGATACCCGCCGTGACTGAGTTCACCGTAAACTCGGTAAGCTTGTTAGGCACCCTGATGATCCTGTTAATAGCCTGATAGATGGCGTCTACGGGACCTGTTCCAATCGCGGCNNGCATCAACGAGAGTTTGCCCGTCCGGTGATAATAATTTAACGGTTGCGGTCGGTATGCTGTGATCACCACAGGAAACCTCAATATGATCCAGATGATACATCTCTTTAACTGTACGCAGGCCTTCAGCAACCAGAGATTCGATATCCCGGTCGGTTATCTCGCGTTTCTTATCAGCCAAACCCTTAAATGCTTGGAACGCATTATTCAATGCTTGCTCATCGAGTATATATCCCAGCTCGGCCAGGCGTTCCGTAAATGCATGCCGTCCGCTGACCTTACCCAGCACCAGACTGCTCGCCGGTATTCCGACGGATCGTGGATCCATGATCTCGTAGGTTATAGACTTCTTCAGTATTCCATCCTGGTGTATACCGGATTGATGTCTGAATGCATTCGCGCCGATTATCGCCTTGTTTGGCTGAACCATAAAGCCTGTCAGATCGCTGACCAGACGGCTCGTCTTATATATTTGCGTGGTATTAATGTTTGTCGTGAGCTTATAGAAATCGCTTCTCGTCTTCAGCGCCATAACGATCTCTTCCATTGAAGCGTTCCCTGCTCGTTCGCCGATACCATTAATCGTGCATTCTATCTGCCGGGCACCCTTCAGTACCGCTTCCAGACTGTTGGATACAGCCAGTCCCAGATCATCATGGCAATGCACACTGATGACAGCCTTCTTTATATTAGGCACTTTCGAAATGATTCCGGCGATAAGTTCACCGTATTCTTTCGGAACGGCATAGCCGACGGTATCGGGTATATTAACCGTCGTTGCGCCGGCATCGATGACCGATTCTACTATCTGGTGGATGAATAGCGGATCCGTTCTGGTCGCGTCCATGGGCGAAAACTCGATATCATCGCAGTATTTCTTACCCCATGCCACCATATCGTGGGAAAGCTGTAGTATCTCATCCCTGCTCTTCTTCAGTTGATACGACAGGTGAATATCGGAGGACGAAAGGAAAATATGAATCCGGGGCTTCTTCGCCTTCTTAATGGATTCCCAGGCTCTATCGATCGCCTCTTTATTAGCATGTGACAGAGCGCAAACCGAAGTCGTCGTCAGCTCGCGCGCGATCATCTCAACCGATTCAAAATCGCCGGGGGACGTAACCGGAAACCCGGCTTCAATGATATCGACACCGAGTTCTTGTAGCTGCTTTGCGATATCCAGCTTTTCGCTGGCATTCAGGCTATTGCCTGCCGCCTGCTCGCCGTCTCTCAGTGTCGTATCAAAAATAATTACCTTGTCCATTACGTTACCTCAACTAACTCTTCAGCCAGGACATCATACCTCTCAGTTTCTGACCGACTATCTCCATCTCATGGGTCGTGTCATGGCGTTTCATTGCGTTAAAACAGGGCCGTCCCGCCTGATTCTCAAGTATCCACTCTTTTGCAAAGCTGCCGTCCTGGATTTCGGCAAGGATCTGGTGCATCTCATCTTTGGCGAGATCGTTAATCACGCGCGGACCGCGGGTATAGTCGCCATACTCGGCAGTATCGCTCACCGATTTGCGCATAAAGGTCAAACCGCCTTTATACATCAGGTCAACGATAAGCTTCAGCTCATGGAAGCACTCGAAATAGGCGATCTCGGGCTGATATCCAGCCTCGACGAGCGTCTCAAATCCGGCCTTCACCAACGCAGCAACGCCGCCGCAAAGCACCGCCTGCTCTCCGAACAGATCGGTCTCAGTTTCTTCCTCGAAAGTCGTCTCCAGAACGCCGGCTTTCGTGCTGCCGAGGCCTTTTGCGTAGGCCAGTGCGATCTCTTTCGCCTTCCCCGTTGCGTTCTGTTGAATGGCAACCAGAGCCGGCACGCCGCCGCCTGCGGTATATACCTGTCTGACCAGCGGTCCCGGGCCCTTCGGAGCGATCATGGCAACATCGATATCGGCAGGAGGAACTATCTGCCCGAAATGGATACTGAATCCATGGGCGAACATGAGCATCTTGCCCTTGGACATCTGCTGCTCGATGGCCTCGTGGTATAGTTTTGGTTGATATGTATCGGGCACCAGCATCACGATAATATCTGATTCAAACGCTGCCGTGGCAGCATCGGTCACCTTGAATCCGGCTTTCTTGGCATTCTTCCAGCCATCGGAATTCTTCGCTTCTGCGACGATCACCTGACAACCGCTATCGCGCAAATTCTGAGAATGCGCGTGTCCCTGGCTGCCGTATCCGATAATGCCGATCCGTTTACTTTTGAGCATCTCCAGTTTCGCATCTTTATCATAGTAGATCTTGGCCATAACAAATACCTCCCTGAATTTATATAATTTCCCGGCACAAATAATGCCTGTTTACTACCAATCCGGCGGGCTCTCCGCCTCTTCACGTGATGCACCTTTCTGCGGTGCCAGCGTATCGATCTGCAATGGGCCGGCTCCGCCGCGCGTCAGCGCAATAAGCCCGGTGCGAACCAGTTCGCGGATACCAAACCCTCTAAGCAGCTCGGTCAATGAACTCAGCTTCTCCTCGTCGCCGGTCACTTCAACGATAACGGAATCGGGGGAGACGTCAACGATGTTAGCTCTGAAGATGTCGACGATCTGTATGATCTCACTGCGTGTTGCCGGAGTCGATTTAACCTTGATCAGCGCTAATTCTCTGGCAACGTGATCTTGTTCCGTGATATCGATGATTTTTACGACCTCGATGATCTTATCCAGTTGTTTTCGTGCCTGCTCGATACGCTGATTGTCAGCTTCGACAACCAATATCATTCTGGAGAACCCCGGCTGCTCCGTGTGTCCTACAGCGATACTATCGATATTGAAACTGCGCCGCCGTAGCAAACTCGATACCCTGTTGAGCACACCGCTCTTATCTTCTACCAGCGCCACTAATATATGTTTACGAAGATGGGACACGGATACCTCCGAATTCTAGAACATTCTGAAAACGATATTTCGGTATTCTAAATCAAAGCTAAAATAAAAGCAACAATAAAACGAATCTCTGACCTGTTTTATTTGACTTTGCACGTTCGCATTGTTATACTGCTGACACCGTTGCATATCACTTGGCGACAATTCAACATACGATAGAGAAATCGAGATTATAGTATGGATATTTTTTGGTTAGGTCATTCCTGTTTTCGCATAAAAAGCAAAGAGGCTGTTATTGTCACGGATCCGTGCCATCCCGATACCGGATACGATATCGGAAAGATACGCGCGGATATCGTATCCGTCAGCCACAGCCATCCCGGACATTCGTACACACAGGCCATTGAAGGCGAGTTTCGTGCGCTTGACAGACCCGGAGAATACGAACTCAAGGGCATTTTTATCACCGGTACATCGACATTTCATGATAGCAACCACGGCAAAGACCGGGGCAAGAATACGACATTCGTTTTCGAGATCGATGGCCTAACATTATGCCATCTTGGTGATATCGGTCATGTACCGTCGGACGATCTCAAAGAGAACCTCAGTGAGATCGATATCATGCTCATTCCCGTCGGCGGCACTTCCACCATCGGGAGCACCACTGCGGCAGAGATCGTCAGGAGATTCAATCCACGCATCATAATACCCATGCACTATAAAACACCGCTGCTCACCCGTGAACTGGAGACGGTGGATAAGTTTCTTAAAGAGGTTGGCGCTAAAGATGTAATCCGTCAGCCAAAACTCTCCGTAACCCGCAGCGGGCTGCCTCCGACCATGCAAGCAATTGTATTCAACGATCCGGAAAAGTAGCCAGCTTGTAATAAAAATTCTGGTAGGGTTGGAATATGACATCGGCAAAAAGGCTATTCGAGCTACAACAATTTGATATGGAACTCCAGAGCCTGCAAAAAACTGTCGATGATATCAATCGGCAACTTGCCGAAAACGAATCGTTAAACAAAGCAAAAAGCGACCTCGCTGAGACACAAAAGAACCTGAGCACACTTGCAAAGCAGCAGAAAGAGCTCGACCAGGATGTTGGTTCAATAGCAGAAACTGCTAAAAATCTAAAAAACAAGCTATATGGAGGCACGGTCAAAAACCCCAAAGAACTGATGAGCCTCGAACAGGAAATGAACGGCATAAAGACAAACTTAAATGCAAAAGAGGACTCATTGCTCGCTTTAATGGCAGACATAGAGATCGCCGGTAAGACAGTCGATGACAATTCCAGACGGGTGTCAACAATAGAATCGACATGGGAGACGGAGAAAACCGTCCTTGCTCAAAGGAAGTTGGAAATCGATAGCCGGATTGCCGATTTCACCCGGCAAAGACAGGATATAGCGGCGGAAATCGATCAGCAGACATTGGGATTATATGCAACTATGAAAG
>DIKB01000135.1:0-3593 GCA_002421445.1 Dehalococcoidia bacterium UBA5629
TATCAGGATTCGCAAAGGCCAGATAGTTTCAAATTAATCAAGACCAGTATGAACTATCTTGCCGCCTTGAAGCTTTCCTTCAACAATCTGCGAACAAAAAAAGGCAGAGCCTTTCTAACGGCTTTAGCATCCAGTATCGGCATCATCGGCATAGCAGTCATCTTAAGCCTTTCAACTGGTTTTCAAAAGCAGATTGATATGTTTCAAAGTGATGCCATGTCAGAGTTTCCAATAATTATTTCGCAAACAGCGATGCAACTTGATGCTGAAAATATTACCGGCATGCAGGACCTGATTAAGGACAAACTGACTGGCACTGAGGAATTTGCTGTTTCTAATGAAGTCTTTCTCTACGATTCCAGTGAAACGAAGATAGCGCACACGAACAAATTTACCGATGATTATATAGATTATCTCGGGAAAATTGATCCTGAGATTTGCAATAGCATAGGCTATACACGAATCGTCAACATGAATTTAGTGCGGCAAATCGATGGTAAAATACAACCGGTCGCATTCAGCAGCATTCTTTCTTCTCTTGGGGAAGGAATGAATTTATCAAGCATGGCGAGCCTGGCTAATTTGTCAAGCATGGAAGAGGTTGGCCTATCTTCATTTCCTGAGCAGTTACGTCAAGATGATGTGCCGTTTCTTGAGAAAAACTATGATCTATTGGCAGGGAAATATCCCAGCAGTGCTACGGATCTTGTGCTGGTCATTGATTCAAAAAACAGAATTGATATAAGTAAATTGAAAGCACTTGGTTTCTCGACAGATAATATTGATAGCATTAAATTTTCAGACATAATTGGTACAGAGTTCAAAGTTGTTTCGAATGATGATTACTATGTGAAAACCAACATGGGGAATTATGTTCCGAGCAAAAATTATGCAGACATGTATAATTCCGAAAAAAGCCGAACAATCCAGATTGTTGGCATTGTTCGTCAGAAGCAAGAAGTCCGTATAGGCATATTGGGTACAGGGGTTGCCTACAGTGATGCCTTAACGCAGCTTGTACTGGACGATTCTATTAATTCGGAAATTGTCAGCGCACAAATTAGCAGCAATAAAAATGTCATTACCATGGAAGATATAGATGAAGAGACGAAGAATAACTTCTTGGCTTATCTCGGCGGTAATGCGATGCCGTTTATGGCCATGGTCTATCCAGATAATTTTGAAGACAAGGAGGCCGTTACTGCTTACCTTGATGCGTATAATGACGATAAAGAAACAGAAGATCAGATATATTATACGGACTTGGCAGGTCGTATGACCGATTTGACTGGTGGAATTATGGACGCCATCACGTTGGTTCTAATATCCTTTGCTGCCATATCACTGGTTGTCAGCTTGAT
This sequence comes from Dehalococcoidia bacterium UBA5629, assembly GCA_002421445.1. GTDB lineage: Bacteria > Chloroflexota > Dehalococcoidia > GIF9 > UBA5629 > UBA5629. Next base: position 1,362 of record DIKB01000135.1, read on the forward strand.
TATGATTGGGATTATCACGTACACATCCGTTTTGGAAAGAACGAGAGAAATCGGCATTTTGAAGGCGCTGGGTGCAAGAAAAAAAGATATCACGCGTGTGTTTGATGCTGAGACATTCATCATCGGGATTTTATCGGGTGTTTTGGGTGTCATTATTGCTTGGGTACTTACTTTCCCGATAAACTCTATATTATTTGATTTGACTAATCTAAAAGGTATAGCGAATTTGCAGATTGAGCATGCTATCCTTCTGGTCATCATAAGTACTGTCTTAACCATACTTGGTGGTCATATTCCTGCAAGAATGGCTTCAAAAAAGGATCCAGTTGTTGCGCTTAGCAGCGATGGTTGATTCGTTGTAGTCATTTATCCAGTTTTCAAAATGACTGGTTATTTTGAGGTGAAATTCTATGCCATATGAATATCCATCAATCCTGCATTTCGCAATAATATAATGATAAAACGAGCATCCTGATATAGTGTGAAAGATGTGCTGGACAAGGACGCCACCAAGAGTTATGATTGGCTCATCACTATGCCTGTAAGGAGGCGAACGTATGAGCACAGACAGGGAAACACCCCGAAGCGATGGCAATGGTAATCAGTATAGCATCGGAGCAGTACTCAGAGCAGCAAGAAAAATCATGCCGGAAGAAATGCAGGACCAGTTGTTGGATCAAATGAGCACAGATGATCAAGTGGAAGCAGCACCGGCAGGAGCGATCCTGATGGGAGTGTATATACTGGATTATCTGGGATTTGCCCGGTACATCGATGACATGACAGGAGAAGAACACACGTCACTGGCACAGCTGCGCGAACACTACATGAACAGAAACGCACTGGAAAAACCGCTGGTACCAAGCACAGGGATTATCCTGAGTCTGCTGGCGGCAGACATGATCGCCTGTCCACGGCATATCACACCGGCTTACAAATTTGTCGAAATGGCCGAAGAATGGCAGACGGGCCCGCTATTAGGCATCGAACCCAGGCTGTTGAACGACGACCGGATCGGCAGGGCAATGAGCCTTGCCGGAGCCAATCACAAATCACTGGAAGAAGTGCTGATCAACCTGGTCATCAATGCAGGCAGACAGGCTGGCATCCCTCTGAACAAGTTTATTCTGGATACGACCAACCTGCAGCTGGACGGAGCCTTCAAGAGCGCGGACAAAGTGGAACCGGGTCGTGGCAGAAACTCCTTTTCCCAGCTGATCGTCAGTCTGGTGATCGCTTCAGGTTCGAGATTGCCGGTAGGGTTTGGCGTATTGGCTGGCAGCACCAGCGACAGCACAACCCTGCCCGGCATCTATGGCACCGTAAATCAGGTGGCCGATCCCGGAGCCGTGGAACTTCTGATGGACAGGATCTATCCGACACCGCGCAACATCCTGTTTCTGAAGGAAAAAGAAAAGGAACGGCAGGTGTACTGGATCTCACCCCTAAAGATGGGTTTGTCCGAAAAAAGGGTGCGTGAGCAGATCGATCGGGCCAACGGCGATCAACTCTGGCAGCCGATCAGTTACCGTTCCAAAAGAGAAATCAAGGCACAGATTGATCCGCCCCTGCAGGCCTTTGAGACAACATGGACCCTGACAGAAAAGATCAAGCCGGAACTGGAAGATGGACAGAGCAGAAGACCGCGCGGCTCGATCCAAAAGATCGATATCGAGGTGCGCTGTGTCTTTTATCGCCATAAAGAAGAGGCAGAGAAAGAATCAGAAGAAAGAAGACAACAGATAGACGATCTGGAACAAGATCTCATGCTGTTCAGCGGAATGCTGAACAAACGTAAATACCGCCAGTTAAAGTATTGCCAGACAAAACTGGCGAAACTGTTGACCCGTCATAAAGAGGTTAGCAGCTTTGTGACGTGCACGCTGGTGCAAACACAAGAGGGGCTCATTACATTGGACTGGATCTGGGATGAAAAAGCAATCAAGAAAGAGGAAGGCTATGACGGCATCTTTGCTCTGTTGACCAACTACGAAGAAAAGCAGGTCAACCACAACCAGCTGGTGACCCGTTACCGCAGCAGAGATGAAGTGGAAGTCAATTTCAAAGCGATGCGTGGTCTTCTGGATCTGGAGCGCGTGCTCTATTCTCGACCGGAACGGATTGATGCCTACATCTTCCTCAAGGTCATCGCGCTGTTTGTTTTGACGTTCCTGCGCAGCCATGCCGAACGCGAAGGCGTCAAAACTACAGAGAAACAAATCCAGGAAAGCA
>DIKB01000135.1:3619-4361 GCA_002421445.1 Dehalococcoidia bacterium UBA5629
CTCGGACTGAACACATACGCCGTTGCAAGAGACTCTGATTTGAACCGATTATTCAGAAAATTGTTTTATTTGCCTGAACCAAACGAGCTGATCCGGGATTTGGGCAGGATGGAGATGGCTCATTTGGACGAATATGTGCAAAACTGGTATGAAAAACAGCTTGAAATGAACAGTGGATCTCAGTAATCAGGACGATTTTGCGGGAGAAGGTGATGCGCTGGCATTGATAATTGACTTGTTTTAGTCATTGTAGCATGTGGATCTGCCTGTTAGGAGCCGGTCCTGGTTCAGTTACCCCTTTTTTACAGGCGACTCCGAGACTGGATGAATTGGCGTTTCTACATGATGAAATCAGGCGATTGTTTCACGCAGACCTGTAGCTTTTGCGAAATGCAGGTTATATATATAGAGGGTATTTTAAAAACCCGCGATAAATAGACAGGAGGCAATGACCATGGGAAAGAACCGTCACCTGAAAAGTACAGCCATCATCCTGATTATCGCCCTGCTCACCCTGCTGCTGAGTCCCGTTTCTGCAACGACGGAAGCGGTGACCCGAACAACGGAAACGATCAACCAATTGCAGCAGCCATTTGCCAGTGTTTCGCTGGCAAATGGCTGCTGCAATTGGTTGATCGTTTCCGTTGTTCGGGTCACCGCTTCCGTCGTTGCAGAAACGGGACTCAGCAGCAGGGTCAGCAGGGCGATAATCAGGATGATGGCTGTACTTTTCAGGTGACGG
>DIKB01000105.1 GCA_002421445.1 Dehalococcoidia bacterium UBA5629
TGGTTATCACTGTCGATAATGGCATAACTGCCCTTGAAGAGGTGGAGCATGGAATGGCGATGGGTATTGATATTATCGTCACTGATCATCATATTCCGCTCAGTACTCTGCCGAAGGCCAGTGCGGTTGTTAATCCCAGGCGGATCGATTCCCTGTACCCCTTTCTCGACCTGGCAGGGGTCGGTGTAGCCTGCAAATTTCTTCAGGCGATGAGGAAACGATGCGGTGCAGATGATGGGGATGATTCATTTCTCGAGCTGGTGGCAATCGGTACCGTGGCTGATATGATGCCGCTTGTCGGTGAGAATCGGTACTGGATTAAGCGGGGTTTGGAGATCATTAACACTACAAAGCGTCTCGGACTTCAGGAGATGTTCCAGTGCGCGGGCATTAAGCCCGGCATGGTGGAAACGTCGACGATCTCATGGAGCATCGGTCCCCGGATAAATGCTGCCGGCAGAATCGATAGTGCGACGACAAGTTATAAGCTTCTTGTAACGCAGGATAGAGATGAGGCAAAACAGCTTGCCAGCGATCTTGAGGCGAAGAATGCGGAGCGATTACAAATGACTGTGGACCTTCAGAAACGAGCCAGGGAGAAAATCGTTGTTGAGGGAACCGGCCGCTGGTTATTGATGACAGGCGATAGCGATTATCCGGAGGGTATTACCGGTCTCGTTGCCGGCAGGCTGACCGATGAGTTTTATCGTCCTGTCATATTGCTGACTATCGGACAGGAATCAACTCGTGGCAGCGGACGCAGCATTCGTGAATTCAATATTATGGCTGCGTTGGAACAGAATGCGGATATTCTGCTTAAATTTGGCGGACATAAACGGGCTGCCGGATTTACAATCGCTACCGCAAACCTGAATGCTCTGAAACAGCGATTATACGATCTGGCACATAAGGAACTGTCAGGCCTTGACCTGCGTCCGCATATTGATATCGATGCAGACATACCGCTCTCTTTTTGCGGGGGCGATACATTCAGTCAGATACAACGGCTGGCTCCATTTGGCTTTGGTAACCCTGTGCCGGTGTTTCTCAGCAGAGGTGTGCAGGTTGTTGAGGCAAAGCCAGTGGGCGCTCACGAGAGCCATTTACGTATGAGAGTGAAGAATAATGGGATTATCTGGGATGTTATGGGATTCGGGCTTGGTGAGCAACTAAAAGAGGTGTCCAGTCATATTGATATCGTTTACAGTATGGAGATCGATCGATGGAACGGCGAAGAAAAGCTTCGTCTCAAACTCCTCGATTTCTCATAAGCGAAATAGCCATCATTCTGTCATCAATGACATCGGTTGTCACCTTGAGCGCAGTCGAAAGGTCTTAGGTATCATTAGAACTTGGATTGTTATTTCAAATCAATGTATAAAAGCCACAGGAGATTTCTCGATTCCGCTTCGCTACACTCGAAATGACAATCGTTGTCACCCCGAGCACAGTCGAGGTGCCTCAGGTCACTATAAAAAATTCGCTCCCTCACTTCTTTCGTTTTTCTTCTCTATTATAATTGAAGTAGTTGCAGAACGTGGAGGTAAGACGATGGATAATGAGCAAGTGATAATTAGTCCCGACACACTACCTGGGAGTGCGTCAGCACCGGTGTAATAAAAAGTCTGGTTACTGTGCTTGATACAGCGCGGTTTGTTATTATCAGGTGCTCCGGCAATTTCACGACAAATCTCGCGTTGGATGATTTTTTTTGCTGAAGATGCCCTGTTAGCAATTGCTCATAACGGCCTGCCGTTAACGAAAGATCACGGATATCCGGTGCGGCTTGTTGTGCCCCGTTTGTATTTCTGGAAAAGCGCGGGCTATCATAACCATGGTGACCCATGGAAAGAGGAACGATACTCACGTTGAAAACCTATTCGTAACACGATAGTAACCATATTGTAACGCACTTGAAACATTTCAACGTTAAACTTAGAAAATTAGAAAACAAGGAGGTTGCAATGAATTCTGGTGATACTGCATGGTTACTTATCTCTTCGGCGCTGGTCATGCTCATGACGCCTGCCCTGGCATTTTTCTATGGCGGTATGGTTAGACAGAAGAACGTTCTTTCGACCATTATGATGAGCTTTGCCATTCTCGCATTGGTATCTGTTCTCTGGGTGCTCTATGGTTATACAATGAGTTTCGGCTCTGACAGGGGCGGCATAATTGGAGCACTGGACTGGATTGGGCTTACGGGTGTCGGACAGGAGCCTTCTTCCGTTTATGCCACTACCGTTCCTCACCTGGCCTTCATGGCTTTTCAGGCGACGTTTGCCATTATCACTGTTGCTCTCTGGACAGGTGCCGTCGTTGAACGCATCAAATTCAGTGCGCTGCTTGTTCTTGCAGCACTATGGCTTACGCTGGTATATGCACCGATAGCACACTGGGTGTGGGGCAGTGGCGGCTGGCTGGCTAGTTTAGGCGCTCTCGATTTTGCCGGTGGCACGGTGGTGCATGTGAATGCAGGTATTTCAGCTTTAGCGCTGGCACTGGTGCTGGGTCCCCGAAAGGGATTTAAGGAGAAGATGCCGATGGAGCCAGGCAACATACCGTTTGTTGTTCTGGGCGCAGCTTTACTCTGGTTCGGTTGGTTCGGTTTTAATGCCGGAAGCGCTCTTACAGCAGGAGGATTAGCATCAAATGCATTCGTTACTACGAACACATCCGCTGCCACTGCTGCTCTTACCTGGATGTTACTCGGCTGGATTAATCGCAAACCTTCCGTTCTCGGCGCCGCTACCGGTGCTGTTGTCGGGTTGGTGGCTATTACTCCCGCGGCTGGCTTTGTTCAACCATGGGCAGCTATTCCGATAGGAGCTATAGCTTCAATCCTCTCTTACTATGTTATGATCTGGCGTACCAGGGTCAACAAGATAGATGAATCTCTCGATGTCTTTGCCTGTCATGGAGTGGGGGGAGCGTGGGGAGCTATCGCAACCGGCATTTTTGCCACAACCGCTGTTAATCCGGCAGGCTCTGGTTTACTGGATGGAAACGCCGGACAGATTTTAATACAGATGGCTGCGATTGCTGCAACTATGGCCTACTCCTTTGTGGGCACCTGGATTCTGGCAAAGATAGTAAAGGCAACCATGGGAATTCGAGTCAACGACGTTGAAGAGACTGTTGGTCTTGATATTTCGCAGCACGGTGAGCGTGCCTATGGAGGGTTCTAATGAAGAAGATAGAAGCGATCATCAAGGAAGAACGGCTCGATGCTGTCAAGAAAGCATTGGAAGCTAAAGGCATCCTCGGCATGACTGTCTCCGAAGTTGTAGGTAGAGGAAGACAAAAAGGGTTAAGTCTTCAATGGCGCGCCGGAGAATATCGGATAGATTTGCTGCACAAGATGAAGCTGGAAATTGTCGTAGACGATGCTGATTGTGACATGGTTATCAGCACCGTTACTGAAGCTGCTCGTACCGGCGGTATTGGCGATGGTATGATCTTTGTGTTGCCGGTGGAACATGCTATCCGTATTCGTACGGGCGAGAAGGATGAAACTGCTTTGTATCACGAACCTACTGCTGCCAGCGTATAACGTAAGAACTCTCTCTTTTTGCCGCAATTCGAGTGCTGTGTTATAATAATTACTATATTAGCATATACTAATATATAGATCAGAAGCAATGACAAGGAGGAAACATGAGCATAGAGTTAAAAATCACAGCGGCAAATTTTGATTCTGAGACGAAGGAAGGCGTTACTCTGGTTGATTTCTGGGCACCATGGTGTGGTCCGTGCCGGATGCAGGGACCAATACTGGAAAAAGTGGAAACAAAGGTTAACGGAAAAGCAAAAATAGGCAAGTGTAATGTTGACGAAGAGCGCGCTCTGGCGTTGAAATTCAATGTGCAAAGCATACCGACGCTGATTATTTTTGATGGGAGTAAAGAGGTAGACCGGATGGTTGGAGTTCAGCAGGAGAATGTTCTTGTGGATAAACTGACCAAACAGGCAGCGACCACATGAGTTTTAAAAAGGAGATTGTTTGATGATCTGGAGAGCAACCTCAAACCCCTGGTCAGGGGCTATTATGGGAGCGGTGATAGGTTTGCTTATTGCTGCAGCAACCGTGTCTGAGGTATAAAACCTCATTGTATTTTGTATTGAAAGCCTTCGTAGAACACGCTGCGAAGGCTTTTTCGTTGCTATGATTACGTTGTGGTATGATAGTTCTAATGAGACTGCGCCCTTATACTGTTTACTGTTTGTTGCAGATCGGCGGGCAGAGCGGACTCAAATTCCCTGTATGTTCCTGTTGAAGGCAGGTTAAATCCAAGTTTATGCGCATGGAGAAATTGGCGTTTCAGAAAGGTAGACTTGCCTCCGTATGTGCTATCGCCGACGACAGGATAGCCGATTGCAGACAGATGCACCCGTATCTGATGTGTCCGCCCTGTTTTTAAAACTACTTCAAGCAATGTATTATTGCCGGCATATTCTCTGATCCGGTACTCTGTCCGCGCTTCCTTGCCTTTTTCCACGACTGCCATTCGTTTTCTGTTATACGGATCCCGGCCTATCGGCGCTTCAATGATACCGTGGGGGGATGTTACTCTGCCTTTTACGAGAGCAAGATAGACTTTGGTGATAGACCGTGCTTTAAATTGCCCGATGAGATTTTGCTGTGCAGCGTCATTTTTGGCTACAACGAGCAAACCAGAAGTATCTTTATCGAGTCTGTGCACAATTCCCGGACGGTTTGGGCTGCCGATTTTTGCCAGGGGCGGGTAATATGCCAGCAATGCGTTGATCAGCGTCTGCCCGTGATGTCCCGGCGCGGGATATACTGTCATCCCGGCCGGCTTATCCAGAATGATAACATCAGCATCCTCATAGATGACGCTCAGAGGGATCGATTCCGGGAGGATAATATTATCCTCCGGTGGCGGTATCGTAATGATAACGGTATCGCCGATTGTTATTTTCAGGCTAGCTTTTGCAATTTGCCCGTTGACCAGAACATTATCCAGGTTAATGAGCTTTTGAATATATGATCGGGAAAGAGCGGGCAATTCTCGTGCTAGAAACCTATCAAGACGAATCAGCGGCTCATTAATCTGGTACGTTTTTATTTCTTGTGTTGGCACTGATCTTGTTTCCTTTTCGAAATGTGAATAATACTGAGATTGCGAGGATGCAGGTGCCTATCGTGATACATGAATCAGCGATATTGAATGCTGGCCAGTAAACATCGCTCCATAACCGGACGTAGATAAAATCGGTGACATATCCTCGCCATACCCGATCTATCAGATTTCCTGTGGCGCCTGCAAAGATGAGCGCCAGAGAGAATCCACCCCATGAAGCTATACGGGATACATAGGGATAAAAGCCGATCATTGCGATCAATCCCGCAAGCGCAAGAATGCTCAGGATGAGTGTTTGACTACTGAACAATCCGAATGCAGCACCAGGGTTTTGAATATGAATTATAGTCAATGGACCGATCGGGGGGAATGATTCACCAAGGGACAGCGTTGCCCTGATCCATTGTTTGCTGAGTTGGTCCAGAGCGATGATTATAAAGGAGAGGAGGAGAATACCTCCCTCTCGTTTCCAGCTAAGCTTAGACATTCTTCTTTTGTTTTGCCTTGCAACTGAGACACAGGCTGGCGCAGGGTAGCGCTTCAAGCCTTGCCGGCTCGATGGGTTTGCCACAGTTGTCGCACAGGCCGTATGTACCGGCATCGTATTTTTTTAAAGCGTGCTCGATCATGGCCAGATTGTTACTAACCTGACTCTCGATGGCTAGCTTTTTCTCAAATTCGAATATTTCTGTAGCATCCTCCTCTCGTTTACCGAAAGGATTGCCCTCACGTTGATCGTTCTCTCCGCGGGCACGTTTAATATCCGCCAGCTCATCGGTGATGCGCTGACGTTCTTTTACAAGCTGACTGTGGAGCAACGTTATCTCTACCATTGTATTAACCAGGGCTGATAAGAAACTTGAAAGTCATTCTAATCTATCTGACTCAGCAAAAGCAATGTCTATGCTAACAGTTAAGATATATAGTATCATTATAAACTGATTTGGATTGGTTACAAACGGTATTGTATTCTCCTTAACCAACTCGCCTGCATAATAATTTAAGGGGGTATTTCTATGCTTCAGGAAAAGAGCTGGCACAATCTAAGCGCTGATGAAACTATGGAGGCTCTCAGCGCTGGTTATCAGGGTTTAAGTGCGGAGGATGCGAAACAACGATTTACTCAATTCGGCCCCAATGAACTAACGGAGAAGAAAAAGACGCCCGCATGGCTGCTTTTTCTCGGCCAATTCAAAGATTTCCTCATTATCATACTTCTTGCTGCTGCTGTTATCTCCGCTGTGCTGGCGATGATGGGGGAGGGAGACATCTGGGATCCGCTGCTGATTGTCGTCATCGTCATGTTTGCTGCGATTCTGGGATTTGTCCAGGAGCATCGGTCAGGGCAAGCGATGGAGGCATTGAAAAAAATGACGGCGCCAACAGCAACGATACTTCGGGAAGGAGAAGAAGTGGAGATCCCTACACGTGAAATCGTTCCCGGCGATATCGTCGTGCTGGAAGCGGGGGATCGTATTCCGGCCGATGTACGGTTAGTTAAAGCTATAAGTATGAAAGTCGATGAAGCTCCGCTTACCGGAGAGTCTGTACCTGTCGACAAATTTTCTGACGCTATTTCCGGAGACGTCCCGATTGCTGATCGCAGAAATATGGCATATACAGGTACTACGATTGTTTACGGACGAGGTAAAGCGGTGGTGACGGGAACAGGCATGAGGACGGAGTTCGGTAAGATTGCAGGCATGCTGCAAAATGTGGAAACGCCACCGACTCCATTGCAGGTGAATCTGGACAAGGTGGGCAAGGTTCTCGGTATCGTCTGTTTGGTGATCTGTGGTGTGGTCGCAAGTTTGGGTATTATCGTAGGGTTATTTGAGAGTTATCTGGCTGCTTTTATCTGGGGTGTCAGTCTGGCGGTGGCCGCAGTACCTGAAGCTTTGCCGGCAGTTGTCACGATTTGTCTTGCTCTGGGCGTGCAGAGGATGTCAAAGCGTCATGCTCTCATACGAGAGTTGCCTGCTGTGGAAACGCTTGGCTGTACCACGTTTATTTGCTCCGATAAAACGGGTACGCTGACACAAAATGCAATGACAGTGAAGAAAATCCATATTGATGGCAAGATGGTGGATGTCAGTGGTGTGGGATATGAGCCGAAAGGCTCTTTTTCGGCAAATAATGTTCGTTTTAAACCGCAAGACGATCCGTGCCTCAATCAATTGCTTCGTGCCAGCATACTGTGCAACGATTCGCGTCTTGTTCACAATGATGATGTTTGGCAGGTGAGAGGTGATCCAACAGAGGGCGCTCTGGTTGTGCTGGCTGCAAAAGCTGGCATAAATATCGATGAAGAGATGCGTACTTCACGTGTTATGGAATTGCCCTTTTCCTCCGAGCGGAAACGGATGACAACAGTGCATGATACCCAGCATGGTGGAATCGCTTATTCAAAAGGCGCCCCTGAGGTTATACTGGATTCCTGTACGCTGATTTGTATTAATGGAACTGATAGGGCAATCACTGACTCTGATCGACGGAACATACTTGAGGCAAATCATACTATGGCTTCGTCGGCATTGCGGGTGCTGGGACTTTCCTATAAACGGCTTTCTGATTTAAAAGCTGCGACTGATGTGGGATGTAACGAGATCGCAGAAAGGGGAATGGTTTGGCTGGGTTTGGTCGGTATGATTGACCCGCCGCGTGAAGAAGCTAAGGACGCTATTGCATTATGCAAGCAAGCTGGTATTCACCCGGTGATGATTACCGGTGATCATCGAGTGACCGCTGAAGCTATTGCCGGAGAACTGGGGATTTTGTCCGAAGATAAAATGGTGCTCAGCGGTAGCGATCTGGACAAACTATCGCAGGAAGAACTCGAGAAAGTGGTAGAAAAAGTGAGCGTATATGCCCGCGTATCTGCTGAGCATAAGATGCGAGTAGTGGAAGCGCTTCAATCGAAGAAACAAGTTGTCGCGATGACGGGCGATGGTGTTAACGATGCGCCGGCATTGAGAAAAGCGGATATCGGCATTGCCAT
>DIKB01000037.1:0-338 GCA_002421445.1 Dehalococcoidia bacterium UBA5629
TTGTCATCGGTCTCATTATGGCGGCCATTTTCCGACGTGAGAAAGCAGGAGACGACAGCGCTGTCTTTGAAGCGCTGGAGGGAGAGTCGGATGGAAAGCCGCTCTGGAAGGAGTTGGCTTTCTTTGCCGTCCTTGTCGGCATACTGGTGTTCGGCGCTGGGCAGCAATGGATAGTGGACGGCATACTCCTGGCTATTCTCGGCATCATTCTCTGGCGCTGGTTTACCGGTGCTGAACTGAAGTTGTGGATGCAGGAGACGTTTCGTTTCTTGAAGCTTATCGTGCCGTGGTTGCTGATTGGCGTGTTTATCGCCGGCATCCTGAAAGTGGTGATACCG
>DIKB01000037.1:391-4570 GCA_002421445.1 Dehalococcoidia bacterium UBA5629
GCGCTGATGTATTTTGCCACGCTGACCGAGGTGCCGATACTGAGAGCATTCATGGATCTGGGCATGGGGAACGGCCCTGCGCTGGCGCTGCTTCTGGCAGGCCCCACGCTTTCATTGCCCAGCATGCTGGTTCTGGGGAAGATCATGGGCTGGAGGAAAACGCTGACGTATGTTGCGCTTGTGGTGGTGATGGCTACGATCACCGGTTATATATTCGGGTTTATTGTCCCGTAAATTTTTATCGGAGGTGTTTCTATGAATATCAAGATACTCGGTCCGGGATGTGCTAAATGCCAATTGCTGGAGAAGACGGTGAAAGAGGTGGTAGCTGAGATGAAACTCGATGCTACCGTCGAGGAAGTCAAGGATATGAAGAAGATCATGGAATATCCTATTTTGATGACGCCCGGGCTGGTCATCAATGAAAAGGTAGTAAGCTCCGGTAAAGCTCTGAGCAAGGCTGAAGTGACAAAGCTCATCACGGACGCCAAGTCCTAAAAAAGTGATCATCCAACGCTAAGGAGATTCTATTCATAATGATTAAGAATTCGATCGTTATTATCGTACTTATTGGCATGCTCAGCGTCCTGGTAGCAGGGTGCGGAAATTCTTCCCCCGCGATACTCGTCTCACCACCTGATCCTTCTGTAACTGCTCCGCAGTCCACACCGTCATCAGTTACTCCTTCACCGGTTCCACCTACCCAGACTATCGTACCGGTGCTGAAGACCGAGGTTATCTATTTTCATCTGACGCAGCGTTGTGTGACCTGCCTCTGTTTCGAATCGCGTGTTAAATTCGTTATCGATACTTATTACAAAGATGCGATCAGCAGTGGTAAGATGGCGTTCAGTATTCTCAACGCACAGGATAAGAAAAATGAAGATATGTCCAGGAAATACAAAGCTGTCGGCTCGCAGCTCTTTGTCAATACGATCAGCAATGGCGTTGATCATATCAGGGATATTCAGCAGATATGGGATTGGAACTGCAATAACGATCCTGAAGGCTTCAACCGGAAGGTGAAGGATATTATCGATCAGAGCCTCAAGGGGCAATTCTAATGGATTTATCCGCCCTGCCCGGTGGCAGTAACATACCTGTTATATCAGCTTTCTCGCTGGGGCTGATGGCTACCGTCGGCCCCTGCACCATGGCTACCAACATCGCTGCGCTGGCATATATCAGCCGCAAAGTGGCAGATCGTAGATACGCTGTAACAACGGGATTGCTCTATACGGCAGGACGCATGTTCACGTATTCCATTCTCGGTGCCCTCATTATTTTTCTTGGCCTAGAGATCCCCGCTATCTCGCTTTTCCTGCAGGATGTCGGAGGAAAAGCACTTGGGCCGTTCTTGATCGTTGTGGGACTGCTGCTGTTGTTCATTGACAGAGTCTCATTTGGCCGGAGTGGAGGCAGCCTATCCACAATCGGCGGCAAGGTTGCCGACTGGGGGATGATCGGTGGATTCCCGCTGGGCGCGCTCTTCGCCCTCGCCTTCTGTCCCTACAGCGCGGTGCTGTTCTTCGCGGTGCTGATTCCGCTAGCGTTGAGGACTACAGGAGGCGTAACACTTCCCGCATTCTTCGCCATCGGCACGGGGATACCCGTTTTGCTTTTTGGCGTGCTTTTGTCTCTCGGTATTGCCGGAGTATCCTCATGGCTGAATGCTATCGGACGGATCGAGAAGATTCTACGGATCATTGTTGCGCTCGTTTTCATCGGGTTGGGACTGTACTATATTATTCTGTGGGTTCAAACGCTTTAATTGCGGGTTTTCGATATTAACAAAGTCAGGGGGAATATATGAGCTCTAACGAAGCTGGCCTGAAGCTCTCTTTTATAGATAGGTTCCTGACACTCTGGATTTTTCTGGCGATGGGCATCGGTGTCGGACTGGGCTATTTTGTGCCGTCTGTAGCCAAATTCATTACACTGTTTCAGGTGGGCACCACATCGATTCCGATCGCTATCGGCCTTATCCTGATGATGTATCCACCGCTGGCGAAAGTGAGATACGAGGAGTTGGGGCATGTGTTCCGTAACTGGCGGGTGCTGGTGCTTTCGCTTTTGCAGAACTGGCTGATCGGCCCTGTGCTCATGTTTGTCCTCGCCATCCTGTTTTTGCATGCATACCCTGACTACATGGTCGGCCTTATCATGATGGGGCTGGCGCGGTGCATTGCTATGGTCATCGTCTGGAACGAGCTGGCGAAGGGAGATCATGAGTATGCCGCCGGACTGGTGGCATTCAACTCCGTCTTCCAGATACTCTTTTATTCCGTCTACGCCTATATTTTCATCACGATTCTGCCGACGTGGTTCGGCATCTCCGGTTCGGTGGTCGATGTCACCATCGGCCAGATCGCCCGGAGCGTTTTTATCTACCTCGGCATACCGTTCTTCGCCGGCATGATCACCAGGTTTGTCCTTATAAAAGCGAGGGGCAGAGAGTGGTATGAGACGAAGTTCATCCCGAAGATAAGCCCGATTACCCTGGCGGCATTGCTGTTCACCATCCTCGTTATGTTCTCACTGAAAGGGGAGATCATCGTTCAATTGCCGCTCGATGTTTTTCGTATCGCGGTGCCGTTGTTCATCTACTTTGTCATCATGTTCTTGATCTCATTTTATATGGGCAAACGGATCAGCGCTGATTATTCCAAAACGGCGACGATTGCGTTCACTGCTGCCAGCAATAACTTCGAGCTTGCCATCGCTGTGGCCGTAGCGGTATTCGGTATCGATTCCGGGCAGGCGTTTGCTGCGGTCATAGGCCCGCTGGTGGAGGTGCCGGTGCTCATCAGCCTGGTCAATGTATCGCTATACTTTAAACGCCGATTTTTTAAGGAGTCATAGTTAATTCAGGAAGCTAAAATATTTTCAAAGGATTATACTATTCCCATGAAAATGTACAGGCTATGTATCGTAATCCTTACCATCGTTGTTCTGTTTTTAATGAGTGTAGCTGGAGGCGGTTGTGTGCCGGCAACGGATAAGGCCCCCGTCATCCGCTCCCTTGAAGTGCCGAGAGAGGTTATGCCGCTATTCAATGCGCCGCTTTACTGTAATGCTTCATCCGGTAGTAGTATTCTCTCCTACACATGGTCGGCAACCGGTGGCGTGATCCAGGGAAACGGTGCGAACGTCATCTGGATATCTCCGAAAGATCTGGGCGAGTATACGATTATGGTTGTTATTAAAGATGGGAAGGGGAATACAGCGCAGGAGTCCGCACGTATTACTGTTGTTGGGGATCTTGCAAGCGAACTTTCTGTGGTCAGCATGGAATGTGCGGATTGCACCAATGCGATCGAGGCCAGCAAATGGAAAAATTACCTTATTCGGTGTACGGTAAATGTGCTCGATTGGACGAAGCTGACCTATGCTTGGACTGCGACCATCGGCAAAATAGAGGGGCAGGGGCGGGAGGCCAACTGGCAAACGTATGGACAGTACGGAAACAGCCTCATTAAAGTCGTTGTAAGCGATACGGATGGCAAAAAAGCTGAGGGATTTCTGGCTATTAACATAAGCTGTTGCCACTAATCTGTGATACGATCAGTAGCCCTTCTTTGTCTACCTGTGCGTACATGTCTTTGTAAACATCTCTAGTTTAAATAATTACAAACATATATACTTTGCATACATTCACAAAAATGCCAATAAAATATGAACTCTATTGAAATTGAGATGCTAAAATCGCAGCAATGCTGCAAAAAGTATTTATTAGAGGAGAGTTACTATGAGCAATATCATTTTATTTGAATCGAAAAAAGTACGCCGTGTCTGGGACGAATCATCTCAAAAGTGGTATTTTTCTGTTCAAGACGTGCTTGAAATTCTTACGGACAGCGCGGACATCAAACAGTATATAAAAAGAATGCGAAGCCGTGATCCTGAGTTAAACTCCAACTGGGGTACAATTTGTACCCTGGTTGAAATGACAGCTGCTGATGGTAAAAAGCGTAAAGTGCAGGCAGCTAATACAGAAGGGCTTCTTCGAGTTATCCAATCTGTATCATCACCCAAAGCCGAACCATTCAAGCGTTGGCTTGCAAAAGTAGGATATGAACGGCTTGAGGAGATTGAAAATCCGGAACTTGCTGCAAAACGTATGCGCGAGATTTACCAGCAAAAAGGTTATTCCGATGAATGGATAGAAAAGCGAATGCG
>DIKB01000098.1 GCA_002421445.1 Dehalococcoidia bacterium UBA5629
TAAATGTGCTGATGATATTGACATTGTGATACACTATGCAGACGATATGTTCTATAGTTTCTAACTGCGATCAATGTTTTGAGTTAATACATACAGGAGGTATATGTTGACTTTAAAGACAAGAATGACAGAACTTTTGGGAATTAAACACCCCATTATTCAGGGCGCTATGACAGGGGTGGCATTTCCTCGATTGGTGGCTGCTGTTTCAGAGGCAGGCGGATTGGGCATTCTCGGTGCCGCTGCTATGAAGCCTGAAGCCGTACGAAATGCTATCAGAGAGATTAAGAAGCTTACCAGCAAGCCTTTCGGCGTTAATCTCATTCCGGAAAGCCCCAATCTCGCTGAAACCCTGGATGTAATGATCGAGGAAAAAGTAAAGGTAGCAAGCTTTGGGGTTGGCAATCCCGAGCACGTTATCCGCCGCACGAAGCCTGCAGGGATATTAAGCATACCGACTGTCGGCTCGGTTAAACATGCGATAAAGGCGGAGCAGGATGGCGCTGACGCTGTTATTGTTCAGGGTACGGAGGCTGGTGGTCATTGCAGCATGGTGGGAACGATGGTTCTCGTACCAGCTACTGTCGATAAAGTGAAGATTCCGGTTATTGCTGCCGGTGGATTCTGCGATGCACGCGGTTTGATTGCCGCTATGTCTCTGGGTGCAGAAGGCATATCGATGGGCACAAGATTTATTTTGACAAAAGAAAGCATGGTATCTCAAAAGGTTAAAGAGAAGTATCTGCAATCGGAAGAGAAAGATACCATTGTCACACCTCATATCACCGGTACTCGCTGCCGTGTGCTCAATAATCGATTAATAAGCGAATTGTTACGATCAGGGGAATCAGTTGAACGGAGTCGTGAGTCTCTGAGACTGGGGGTTGAAAAGATCAGCAAAGCATTTGCAGATGGTGACCCTGAAATGGTTCCTTTAGTTTCAGGTCAGGTCATCGGTTTGATAAAAGATATCCCATCGTGTAAGGAACTGATAGATAGCATCATCAACGATGCCGAGAAAGTATTAAGTAAGATTTTGCGTAATTTCACAACGCAGGGTCAGGGTTTACAAACCATGTGTTACGAAGTGCCCTCTTCTAAGTAAATATCGGGGAACATAAAATCCGGGGGTGTACGAAATATGAACGATGTCTTCATAGTAGGTGGTGTTAGAACTGCAATAGACGATTTTGGCGGGGCGCTGAAAAATGTATCCTGCCTTGAATTGGGCAAGATCGTTATTCAGGCGGTGCTTGCGAGGCTCGGAGTAAATAAAAACGAGGTGGATGAGGTAATAATGGGCAATGTCCTGCCGGCCGGACTGGGACAGAATCCTGCCAGACAGGCTATGCTTATGGCCGGGTTGCCTGTGGATGTCGGCGCGTTAACGGTTAACAAGGTGTGCGGCTCAGGGACTAAAGCTGTTATGCTGGCTTCCCAATCAATCGCTCTGGGCGATGCAGATGTAATTATCGCCGGCGGAATGGAGAATATGTACGGCGTTCCATATTACGTGCCACAGGCCAGAAGCGGAATCAGAATGGGTGATGCCAGGCTGGTGGATGGGATGATTCACGATGGCCTCTGGGATATTCTCTCTGATAATCATATGGGTATTACGGCAGAGAATGTTGCAGAGGATTTTAACGTTAGCCGTAAGGAGCAGGATGAATTTGCTTTTGAATCGTATTGCAAAGCAAAAAAAGCCTGGGCGGCTCATAAGTTTGATAATGAGATTGTACCCGTCTCGATTTCTCAAAAGACAGGACAGCCGATAATCTTTGATAAGGATGAGGTTCCTCAGCGTGAGGTGGAATTAGACAAGTTAGCCAGGTTGCGTCCTGCATTTAAAGAGGGCGGAACGGTAACAGCCGCAAACTCCTCCAAAATCAGTGATGGAGCAGCTTGCCTGTTATTGATGTCAAAGGTAAAAGCAGATCAACTGGGGATTAAACCACTGGCCAGAGTAGTAGCATCGGGATCGGCAGGCATAGAGACACGGCTTAACGTAGCTGCGCCGATATATTCGATTCCTAAAGTACTGAAAAAGGCCTCTCTAAATGAGAAGGAAATCGATGTGCATGAAATCAATGAAGCTTTTGCCTCATCGACTCTGGCTACGATCAAACATCTGAATATCGATAAAGATAAAGTCAATTTATGGGGAGGGGCAATAGCTCTGGGGCATCCATTGGGATGCAGTGGAGCCAGGATCATTGTGACATTGCTTTCAATAATGAAGGAGCAAAAATCACGCTACGGTATGGTTTCAGCATGTTTAGGTGGTGGGGAAGCGGTTTCTCTGATAATAGAAAATTGTCAGGCCAGTTGAGGAGGTGATCGTATAATGGATATAAAAAAGGTAGGCGTTATCGGCTGCGGAACCATGGGTGGGGGGATAGTGCAAACCTGTGCCCAATCCGGTTACGAAGTCAGAGTGCTGGAGGTGACCGAGCCTCTGCTCGCTAAAGGGCTGGCGTCAATAGATAGAATATTAGCTAACAATGTAAAGAAAGGGAAAATCACTATTCAGGGCAAGCAAGATATCCAGAATCGCATAAACGGTACACTGGATATTAACTCTTTTTCTGATTGCGATATAGTAATCGAAGCGGCTACTGAAAAATTGGACGTTAAGAAAAGAATTTTCGCAGCACTCGATAAAATATGCCCGCCGAACACTATTTTAGCAACCAATACCTCATGTCTTTCTATAATCGATATGGCCATTGTTACCGGCAGGCCCGATAAGGTATTGGGCTTACACTTCATGAATCCGGTGCCCGTGATGGCGCTATTGGAGATAATCCGTACTATTCTGACAGGCGAGGAGACGCTGAATGTCGGCAGAGCATTCGGTCTTTCCCTGGGAAAAACCATAGTGGAAACCAAAGATGAACCGGGATTTATCGCCAACCGTCTTCTGATGCCGTTTATTCTCAATTCAATACGGATGTTAGAAAACGGTTTTGCATCTCGGGATGATATCGACAAGTCGATAAAGCTGGGTTTGAATCATCCGCTGGGGCCTTTAGCGTTGGCCGATATCATAGGATTGGATACGGTGTATTTTATAGTTAGTGCGTTATATGATGAACTCAAAGATCCCCAGTATGCCTCGCCAACTATGCTCAAAAAGATGGTGGCTGCTAACTGGTTGGGCAGAAAATCCGGCAAGGGATTCTACGAGTACGAAAAGATGGTTTGAGGGTTCGCATTTCATTAACCAAGCTGAATCCAAACCTCAACCAACGTTAGGAAGTTACAAGAGATTTCTCAGCTTCGTTCGAAATGACGAACACTGTCACCCCGAGCGTTAGTCGAGGGGTCTCCTGCAGCAATATAAACTGGCTGTTAGCTTTCTAACTGTTAAAGAAGTAGCCTCAATCCAGACAGGATATACTTCAAACGTTATTATTTTCCGAATCTTAATGATGATATTGTCTTTAATCAGATATTATTCAGGTGGAACTTGAGAAAGAAACGAGTGTGAGCCGTTTGGGACTCGAACCCAAGACACCCTGATTAAAAGTCAGGTGC
>DIKB01000029.1:0-2450 GCA_002421445.1 Dehalococcoidia bacterium UBA5629
CCCTGTCGAACAGCGTCGGTCCTACGATTAAACGATAAAACGGCACCGCGATGAGCAGGGCGATGACTATGGAAACCGCAACAAACGGATTATCCATCATGCAAGCTCCTCAATCGAATGCGCTATTTTCACAACAGGAGGCTCTTCGACTTTCTCAGCGAATATCCTCCCTACTTTATTTTCCATCAGCGCATTCTCCAGATCGCCCGTCATCGCGCGATCCAGCGTGTGAATAAGAAAACGCCCATTGTCCAGCATGACGGTAATCGTCCCCGGCGTTAACGTTATAGAATTTGCCAGCGAAACGAATGAAATATCTCTTCTGTAATGGCAATCGAATTGAAGGAAAATTGGATCCAGCGGCATCTTCGGACTGATAACGACTTTTACCACTCCGATATTTGCTTTAATGATGGCCAGGAGTAGCCATGGTACATAGGCAAGCGTTCGCCACAGGCAGGATAGCGCAAAGAAATCGCTTTCTTTATGTGTACCTGATCGCCCCGAGTACAGCAAATCATTTGTCAGTACAGTTACTACGGCGCAGGAAAGCACACCAAGAGATATATGTTTAAGATCGTATTGCCCGGAAAGAAGAAGCCAAAGAATCAACAGAGTGAAAAACTCAAGTATCAATGCAAGGTATCTTTTACGTCGATTACCCGCTTGTGTAGAGTACTGCAAACCCGGCCTCTTTACTATTTTTTCATTATTAGATGATATACGTCACATAGCAAAATCTGGGCTATTATACAAGAACATCTGTAGATATACAATTATTCGAATTGCTGGCAAATTCTACTCGTGCAAAACTAAGCGGGTAAAATATAAAGATAGTAACGCAGTAAAATTTGTGAGAGATTTCAAAAAAGGCGCAAAAGACACCAACGCCGATATTCAAAGTGGATTTCTAAACTCAAAAGTTACCATATAAGCGGGATAAGTGCTTTACGTTCCTTCGGATAATCAAAAGAGTGTTCACGATACCAGTATAATATTGTTCTGTCACCAGATTGCTGTAACGAGTTGATCGTGATGTTTTCTTGAATAGTCCAGTCGAACTCTCTAAAATACAACAGGAGAATTCGTTATGTACTCTTGGAATGCCAGCGAATATCACAGTAGCTCATCCAATCAGAAACGGTGGGGATCCGAGCTTGTCTCCAGGCTCACCTTCAAAGGAGATGAGCACGTCCTGGATATCGGCAGCGGCAATGGCGCGCTGACCGCAGAGATCTCTGAAAAAGTGCCGCATGGCGCCGTTATCGGCCTAGACAGCTCTGCGGACATGGTTAACCTCGCCCGCAATAATTTCCCGCCGGCTATGTATCCGAATCTCTCTTTCGTCTTAAAAGACGCCAGCAAGCTGGATTATAATGAGGAGTTCGACTTGGTCTTCTCCAACGCCTGCCTTCACTGGATCAAAGATCACCGTCCCATTATCAAAGGCATCCGGAAAAGCTTGAAACCGTCAGGAAGAATTCTGCTGCAGATGGGCGGGAAAGGCAATGCCGATGGGATCATTGCGGTACTGGATGAACTCGTTCAAGAGCCGAGGTGGTCGCACTATTTCCGAAATTTCAACTTCACTTACGGGTTCTATAGTCCTGATGAATACAAACCATGGTTATTAGCAGCGGGGTTCATCACTCATAGAGTCGATCTTGTTGTGAAAGAGATGGTACATGAAAACAATGAACAGTTCGCTTCATGGGTCAGGACAACGTGGCTACCTTATACACAACGAGTGCCCATTGAAATGCAGGAATTATTGATTACAGAACTCACCAAGAGATATGAGAGCCTTTATCCCCCTGACGAAAAAGGTGCCATCCACATCAGAATGGTCAGGCTTGAAATTGATGCACAGAAGCACGATTAGCTGGAAACCACACAGATACCAGGAGCCACTCCAAACGGCTCATACCGGCGGAAATCCGTCGGTTACTCACTCATAGGAGATGAACGAGCCTCCGACGGCAGCATTGCGCCGAGAAGACGCTGAAGAGCCATGGTATGACTGCAGTGCCCCCATTGTGCAAAGAAGTCGCAGGTGCAATTCCATTTGCCATCACGGCAACTGATACGATGTGTGCTGTTCTCCCCGCGAAAGGTGGCTTCGAAGTCTGAAATACTAATTCGTTCCGGTTGCTGTGCATAGCGTTTGGCTTTTTCAATCTTGCTGATGAGACTTGACTGCATATCGACACCTCCACTAAAAGTATACATCCCAGCCAGCGCAAAAGTCCATGAAATACGGCTAAAACAAAACAGACATCGCATTGGCGTATGTTGCATTGACGTATTGCCTTTGACTAACTTCTCAATTACAATAAGTCTACTGTGAATACATTACATGATCAGATCACCGATGCATTAAAAGGACATAACGCAGACTATATTGAGATCCGTGTAGACGAAAGCCAGTCAACACGTCTGGCGTATAGGGG
>DIKB01000029.1:2467-6893 GCA_002421445.1 Dehalococcoidia bacterium UBA5629
TCAACGGAGGCTGGGGATTCGTCAGCTTCAGCACAATAGAAGCGCTCCGCAAAAAAGTGGCAATTGCTGTTCAGCAGGCACGCTTGGTCGGCAAGGAGAAAAGCCAGTTAAGCCAGATGAAGCCGATCGTTGACACCATCGCGGCATCGTCAAAAAAAGACCCCGGCACTATTTCCCTGTATGCAAAAAAGGAATTACTCGATAGCTACAATGATATTATCCTGAGCACACCGGAAATGCAGACATCCAATATCGGTTATGTCGATAGCCAGCGAAAAATAACCTTTGCCAATTCAGAAGGCAGCTATATAGAGCAGAATAAGATCGATCTGAATTGCAGACTGACAGCCATCGCCACCAGAGACGGCAGCGTACAACAGATCGGCTTGAGTTTGGGCAGCCCCGGGGATTTCTCAGCAATAGAGTCCCTGCACGATGAAGTGCGTGAAATGTCACAACGAGCGGTACGCCTGCTATCAGCACCGCAAGCGAACGGTGGCGAATATACCGTCGTTCTTGACCCGATACTGGCCGGCATCTTCGTCCATGAGGCCTTTGGTCACCTGTCAGAATCTGACTTCGTCTATGAAAATCAGCGTCTCCGCGATATGATGGTGCTGGGACGTAAATTCGGTGGAAAACACCTGAATATTGTCGACGGAGCGGCGGTGGACGGACTCCGCGGCAGCTTCAAATATGACGATGAAGGTGTTCCCGCACATAAAACGTATCTCATCCGTGAGGGGATTCTCTCCGGCAGGCTCCACTCACGGGAGACAGCCGCCAAAATGGGAGAGCAGCCAACCGGCAACGCGCGGGCAATCAGCTATCATTTCCCGCCCATCGTCCGGATGACGAACACGTACATCGAGCCGGGAACGACGACATTTGAGGAGATGATCAGCGATATCAAAGAGGGCATCTACGCAAAGGACTGGTATGGCGGCACAACCAGCCTGGAGATGTTCACTTTTTCCGCGGCTGAAGCTTATAGGATCCGTAACGGCAGAATCGCCGAGTTGCTGCGTCCGGTAACGCTCACCGGCAATGTGTTCACCACGATGGAAAACATCGATGCTATCGGCAACGACCTTTCGATGAATCAGGGCGGCGGCTGCGGCAAAAGCGGACAATCACCGCTGCCGGTATCGAATGGCAGCCCGCATATACGAATACGCCACTGCCTGATCGGAGGTAGTTAAGTGCACGATATTCTGATAAAAGCAAAACGGGTTGCGGAACACGCTGAAGTGTTCCGCGTTACCTCTAAAAGAACACCGGTGCAGTTTGAGGCAAACCGCTTGAAGCAAATCCAGACAAAGGAAACGACCAGCACCGCTCTGCGATTGATCAAGAATGGCAAGACCGGATTTGCACAGACAAGCGGTTCGATTGATGATGACACTTTGATCGCCATGGCACTGGATACCTGCCCGTTTGGCGCAGAAGCAAAATTTGAGTTCCCCAACCGGACTGTTTTCCCTCCGATAGCGGTATTTGATCCCGATATTGAAAAGCTGTCTCTCGATGAGATGATCGAGCTGGGACAACGGCTCATCGATGCGGTAAAACGTCATACCCCTGACATCCAATGTGAAGCGTCAGTGAGCAAAGCAACGGCGACAGTCCTCGTTGCCAATACCAGCGGGGGTGAGGCCTCATATACCAGGAGCGCCTTCTCGCTCGGCCTTGAAGGAGTACTTATTCAGGACGGTGAGATGTTGTTTGTCGGGGATAGCGATAGCTCCTGCCACCCCATTCGTGATGGAAAACATATTATTGCAGATGTCATTCGACAACTCGACCATGCAAAGAGGAAGGCACCCATCACCACAGCGCATATGCCTGTCATTTTCACGCCGCAGGGAATCGCCAGCGCATTCATATCTCCCCTCATGGTCGCCTTCAATGGCAAGATGGTGCTCGATGGCATATCTCCCATTCGGGATAAATGTGGAGCACAGCTATTCCACAAAAACCTGACGCTCTGGGATGATGCTACTATCCCATATCAGATAGGCAGTTCACCCTGTGATGATGAGGGCATTACCAGTCGGAGGATACCGCTAATCGAAAACGGTATCGTATCGCAATTCCTCTATGATCTGCAGACGGCTGCTCTGGCAAAAGCACAAAGTACCGGCAGCGGACATCGCGGGGGCGGTTTGCCATCGCCATCGCCATCCTCTCTCATTATTAATGAAGGGACCGTCACATTTGCCGACATGGTGAAGAACACGAAGGAAGGCCTCATCATCGAGCAACTCATGGGTGCCGAACAGGGTAATGTGCTCAACGGTGATTTCAGCGGTAATGTGCTCCTTGGATTTAAGATCGAGAACGGAGAGATCACAGGCAGAGTTAAGGATACGATGGTCGCCGGGAATGTCTATACTCTTCTGAAAGATATCGAGGCTATCGGTAGCGACGCACGATGGATCGGGGGCATGCTGTACACGCCGAGCCTGTACTGTCCGAAGGTCTCAGTAGCAACAAAAGTGAGCTAATAACACTATGAAAGATATTTTTACACTGAAGAAAGACTTCAAGCCCAGAGCCTGTGATATGATCGCCTCATGGCCGGGCATCAGCAACGTATCGTTGCTCGTTGCCGGATACCTGAAAGATAAGCTCAAGGCAGAAGAAGTCGGGATTCTGGAACCATATAATTTCTTCGATCCCACCGGTGTTATGGTAAAAGAGAATGTCGTCGAAGCACCTCGGTTTCCAGAAAACAAATTGTATTACTGGCATAATCCTAAAGCTGAGAGAGATATCCTTTTGTTTATAGGCAATGAACAACCGTCAGCCAAGGGATATGATCTTGCCCAGTGCCTTCTGGATATCAGTATGAAGCTCAAGGTTAAACGCGTTTTCACCTGCGCCGCTGCAATTGCCAAAATTCACCACACTGAGAAACCTCATGTCTGGGCAGCCGCAACCAGAAAAGACCTCGTAGATTATGCGAAGCAATACAACGTCATACTCCGCGGCGCAGTGCAGATTGCCGGTCTGAATGGATTGTTCCTGGGCGTTGCCAAAGAGAGAAACGTCGATGGACTTTGTCTACTGGGAGAAGTGCCGGCATATGCAACCCGTATCGCAAATCCTAAAGCCGCGCTGGCAATTCTCGAGGTATTAACTAAAATGCTCGATATCGAGGTTGATTTATCGGATCTCGCTAAATTATCTGCCGAGGCAGAAGAGGAGATGAAGAAGCTGGCATCGGAGGCGATGGGAGAATTTATCAGCCGCTACACCCGCCCCGTATGGCCTGAATCGGATGAGGAGGAACTGGACGAGGAGGATATGGAGGACATCGACGACCTTGAAGATGATGATGACGACGACGACGAGGAGGAGGAGAAAAAATAGATGACCGACACATCATCATCGATCAAATCAGTGATAGACAGGATAAGCAATCCTGACGAATCCCTGACGGAAGAACAGTTATCCCTGTTATCCAGACTGAACAGCGATGACGCCGCTGAGTTTCAACAATCATTTTATCAAGCCACAGCAGCAAGGCGTCTCCAGATTATCTCGCAAATCACGCAGCTCAGCGAGACTGATCTTGTACCCGATTTCAGCAAAATATTTCTTCTCTGTCTTGACGATCCCGATCAGTTCGTCAGAGCGCAGGCCATTCTTGGTCTGAGACTGGAAGAAGATGAACAATTCGTTACCCCTTTGATTCATGCGCTTCATTCAGATTCGTCCGCGGTAGTGCGTGCCGCAGCAGCAAAATCACTGGGGACATTCGCAGCGCTGGGTGAATTTGAGGAAATTCCAATGAGCTGCACCGACCGGATCTATACAGCGCTGGAAAGCACATTACTGAATGAGTCGGAGACAGATGATGTAAAAAGTAAGGTGCTGGTAGCAATTGCATTCCTCGACAGGCCAAAGGTAGCGGAATTCATTGAGGAAGCCTACTACAGCGGCAATCCTGCACGCAAAATTGATGCGATTCGTGCTATGGGAAACGCCTGCAACCAGCGATGGCTGGACATTATCCTGTCTGAACTCAACAATGAAAATACAGAAGTACGGCTTACGGCCATAACTGCCTGCGGGGAATTTGGTTCTGACGATGCAGTGCCCGTCCTTATCGATATGGCAGAAGACCCCGAGCCGGCGGTACAGGAAGCTGCCATCTACGCACTTGGTGAAATCGGCGGTGACGAAGTAAGGGAAACATTAAACACACTAGTGGAAAGCCCGCGAAAGCGCATTCGCACGGCAGCTAAAGCTGCTTTAGAGGAGATAAAATTTTGCGACGATCCACTATCCTGGATGCCCTGACACCTCAAGAACCGATCTTCGGCAAAAAAGTACGGCTACGAAGCAAGAGACTCGAGGATGCCGCTGCTGACTTCCGATGGCGGACCGATATAGAGCTATGCAAGCTTGATGCCAGTCA
>DIKB01000006.1 GCA_002421445.1 Dehalococcoidia bacterium UBA5629
TCGTCATTATGCAATACCTGAAAAAGCATTATAGTCAATGTCTTGAAGTTGCAGCAACTTTTACGTACGAAAGGCTAAAAATCACAGCATGTATCAGTGTATTTGTTTCCTCAGGAGTTCGGTGATAAGATAAAAAGCGTGTCTGCAACAACAATCTTCACAAAATGCATTGCCAGCCATGAACCGCAGCGGATATATGAGGCAACTCGCGACCTGGCTGCTGTTCTCATTCCGATTTTCGAGAAAAATGATAAATTGCATGTTGTCTATATTCGCAGAAGTGACCGGGTTGCCTATCACAAAGGGCAGATATCATTTCCCGGTGGTAAACGCGATCCTGAAGACGCGGACTTAAAAGAAACTGCATTACGGGAGAGCTGGGAGGAGATAGAACTGAGAGCGGAGGATGTTACTATCATTGGACAGCTCGATGATATCAGAACCACTACATCAAATTTTATCGTTACTCCGTTCGTTGGTCTCATACCCTATCCTTACAAACTTAAGAAAAATGATTTCGAACATGATGAAGTCTTTGACGTTTCGCTATCGGCTCTGGCATACGAAGCTCGAACACGGAAAGTGGAATCCATACTGGATGACCAGACGACGATTTCCTGCTTTTACGATTATGATGGTCGTACTATCTGGGGAGCAACTGCAGCTATTACCGCACAACTGCTTGAGATACTGAGGAGTTGCGATGGAGCACAGTGCCCGCATATTTTCTAGCTCTTCGCATTATCCTTTTTACCTCCTTTTAATTCTGTAACTTCTCTCGCTTTAACCTTGATAGCCTACGGCTTCGCCTTCTCCATCTTTGTGATTGTGAGCGTCAACACTCCGTCTTCGATGCTGGCCTCAGATGCGAAATAAACGGTAATATAGTTAAAAATTTTTATCAAGTTTCATTACGTAATATTACAAGAACATTAATAGAGATATTGATAAAATGCTGATAACGACATATAATTACTCTAAAATAATTGAAATATATATAAAGAGAGATACATGCCGCAGAAAGATTATTACAAGATATTAGGCGTTAGCCGCACAGCTACGGAAAAGGAAATAAAGCAGGCGTACCGGCAGCTTGCCCGCAAGTACCATCCGGATGTGAATCCGGGGGATAAGACTGCTGAGGCACGGTTTAAAGAAATAAACATGGCAAATGAAGTGATCTCGGATCCCGTGAAGCGAAAAAAGTATGATAGCTACGGCGATCAGTGGCAATATGCAGATCAGTTTGCCGAGGCGCAGCAACGAGCTGGGGGGAGGCCGGGAAGTGGTGGTGGCGGCACCAGATACTCCACCTTTACTAATGAAGGTTTCGGTGATCTGGGCGATCTATTCAAGAATGTATATGGTTTCGATACGGGCGGCGGCGATTTTCAGGGTGTTGCGGGTGGAAAATCGCAGGATGTCGATTATTCTATTGAAGTGACGCTTGAAGAGGCATATCACGGTTCCAGCAGGATTTTGACCATGCAGATAGAAGATCTGTGCAGCGCTTGCGGTGGTGCCGGCACCATTGCCAGGGGACGGGCAAGGACGGTATGTACTGTATGCCGCGGAGTCGGGAGATTACCCAAAAACCGGCGGCTCGAAGTAAAGATTCCGGCTGGTGTCAAGGATGGATCCAGAATCAGAATCGCAGGCGAAGGCGGAGCAGGAGGGCGTGGCACAAAGGGGGATCTTTATCTTATTGTAAAAATGATACCGGACAAGCGGTTTGAGCGGAAAGAAGATGATCTCTATGCGAATGTCCCTGTTCCTCTACTAGCAGCAGTGCTTGGTGGTGAGACTACGGTATCCACGTTGAAAGGCAGGCTGGCACTCAAGATACAGCCTGAAACGCAGAATGGCAGCGTAATCAGGTTGGGTGGACAGGGTATGCCTGTGCTTGGCAGTGACAAATACGGTGATTTCTATGCAAGGGTGAACGTCGTACTGCCCACAAAGCTCAGTCCCCAGGAAAAACAACTCTATGAGCAATTGAAAGGGCTTTCCGGAACGAAGTGATGAAGGTAGTGAAAGACAATGAACATGCCTGAATCGGAGCCACGATACGTTATCAGTATCGCTGCCAGAATTATCGGCATCGAGACTCACACACTCCGATACTATGAAAGGCTGGGGCTGATACAGCCGTTTCGCAGTAACGGCAATATTCGTTACTATTCCGAAACGGAGATAGAGCAACTCCGCCGTATCAAAACGCTGGTCAACGATCTCGGGATCAATATCGCCGGCGTTGAAGTCATTATGCGCATGTCGGAGAAGATCAGGGAGTTGCAGCAGCGCATCGAGGAGTTGGAGTTGGTGATAGATACAATGAGGCAGCATACCGATGTATCCGAGGCGAAAAAACAGACGAAAAGGAAATAGGTATACATGAATGATATCAAACCGGCAAACTGGCAAATTACTGCCACTACAATTCACTGTGATCGGGTTGATGATAATGTTACCATTATGATTAGTGGGGACTGGACGTATCGTTGTGCCTGGTATCAGAGATATAAGCAAAAGGCTATCGACGGCGGGCAGTCTGGTTTTGATCGTAAAACGCGTGAACGCATCCAAAAATGTACCGGCCCTGATTGTCCATATGTTATCGGCTACCGTGACAGATTGATCCGTGAAAAAGAATAAGTCCGTAGAGGAGATGCCATGAGACCAGAAAGATTTGGAGAGGAACGGTTTACTGAACAGGCGCGGGAGTCATTGACTAACGCACATGAGCTTGTCCGGTTTTATAATCACAGCCAGTTGGATGTTGAGCATATCATGCTGTCAATGCTTGCTCAGCTTGATGGTCTGGTAGCGGAGCTTCTTACCAGGCTTGGCATCGATGTAGAGACGTTGAAGAAGCGGATAGAGGCTTCTCTGGATAGAGCGCCGACAATAATACACGGCGTCACGCAATTATATTCCACTCCGAGAGTGCAACTGATTCTGACTACTGCCGATAAAGAGGCCAGAGCACTAAAAGATGAGTTTATCAGCGTCGAGCATTTGCTTCTCGCTATAGCCGGTGAGCCGAAAGGTGAAACGGCAACTATTCTCAAAGACTATGGCGTCACCAGAGAAAAAATTCTGAATGCTATCAATGACGTCAGAGGCGGACGCAAGGTTGAGGATCCGAGGGCTGAAAGCAAATACCGCGCACTGGATAAATACAGCCGTGATTTAACCGCACTGGCAAAACAGGGCAAGCTCGATCCGGTTATCGAGCGCGATGAGGAAATCAAACGCGTCATGCAGATATTGATCCGCCGGACCAAGAATAACCCTGTCATTATCGGTGAGGCTGGTGTCGGCAAGACAGCAATTGCCGAAGGTCTGGCTCAAAAAATAGCATCGGGTGATATCCCTGATTCTCTTAAGGAGAAGCGTGTCGTTGCCCTCGATATGGCGGCGCTGGTTGCCGGCAGCAAATTCCGCGGTGAATTTGAGGAGCGGCTTAAAGCGGTCATTGATGAAATCCGCCAGTCGAACGGCGAGATT
>DIKB01000091.1 GCA_002421445.1 Dehalococcoidia bacterium UBA5629
CTGTTAAACGTATGAGTGTGAAAATCATGCAGCATTGCTTGACGATACCATAAATGCTCATCACAAAGCAAAAACACGGAACGCGTCGGCTGTTACGCTAATGCTGTGGAACGATGCAGCGGATCAGAGAAAAAACTCTGCAATGGTACAAAATAGTCCGTGATGCTGTCGGAGAAGGGAAAAAAGAAGAGGAGATACTCGACATTCTCAGGGAAAAGGATATCGATCTCGCTTACTTGAATAATCTTAGGCCGGATTACTATAATCGGGAGTATCATCTTCTGTTTAACTGTGTGCGTGGAATGGCGTTATCGGCCGACGAACGAAGCTCTATTTGAGTATTAATTCCCTGCTGCTTTCATCGAAGTACCAGACCCGGCTGAATGCCGGATTGATCGGACAATTCTTGGAGACATCCCAGATGCCATTCCCTGAATACGTTGCGGTGAAAACGGGTTCTGCCGTCTCATACTGAGAGGCGGGATCTTTGCATCAGCCTAAACCGCCGGGCTCCGGCGGCTTTTGCAGGCGGCAGTCAGGACTGAGTGCCCGTGCCAACTCTATAACCTGCTCAATTGTATAGTTGCCCGTGCTCGCTGACGGCGCTATGCCGGCTGTTAACGATGCCTGATCTTTCGGTACCAAGACGACGATAATGATCAGGACAATGACAAGGCAAAGAGCCCATATATGCTTGCAACTCCCTTTTATACTGTGCATATTCAATCCAGAACGATATCCCCATTATCCGGATAGAGGATGAGAATTACTTTTGTGGGGTTTCCTGTTCCTGTTTCATCTGATCCAGCGAGAGCTTTACGCGCAGAATGAATTCCTCGTTAGTTGAGGTTGTCATAGCTTTATTCAAATCAGCTTCGGCGGCATTATAGTCTTTCAAATTTTTGTAGGCTAGCCCCCGGTGCAGCAGCACGAATGAGTTCTGCAGGCCGGAGTCGATGATCTCGGAGCAGTCTTTGATGGCAAGTTCCCAGTCTGCTTTCGCCTGGGCGTCATTGCCCTGGGCTTTGTATAAATCGCCGCGGCGCAGATACGCGATGCTTCGGTTGTAATAGGCGATAACGTTTTCAGGATCTATCTCTATTGCCTGCGTGCAGTCTGCTATCGCCAGATCGTACTCACCCTTTTCCGTATAAGAGGATCCCCGGTTGACCAGCGCCTCGGTGTTTTTCGGGTTGATTTTCAGCACCTCGCCATATTCAGCGATGGCATTATCCCAGAGAGCCTCATCGTAATAGTTGTTGGCCTGTTTCTGGTGTTTCTGCTCAGGGGTGTCACACGATATAACCAGCATGCTGCCGGAGATGAGCAGTAAAAGCAATAGCGTCATTCTGAAAAAAACAAATTGTTTACTCATTTTCCCACACTTATTCGTTTTGATTTTGGAACATGAAACCATGTGATTATACACCAGGCGAACGCAAAGTGAAAAACAGCAGGGCTTACATTAACGGTGGGAGCATGAGACTCCAAGTGATTAGCTGCGGCAGGTTTCACCTCTTGCAGCGTATTAGATGGCTTCTTATGCCTTGCACTGCCGCATACGGTTATCGATAAAACTGACTGCAAACAGCAATACACCGCTTAACAGTAATGCCCCGATATCGAGATAGTTGATTTGTACAAGTTTGCTGATGACACCCAGCGTTCCGCCTCCTATGATAGCTGCGATCGCTCCGACCGGCGTTACCTTTAATCGCTTTCGGTAGAATCCTGCCAATACCGGCAGGATGACCCCGCAGGTATATACGGTATATGCAAAGAGCAAAGCGCTGATGATTCCCTTGACGACGAGGGCAAGGAGCAGGGAAAGCAGGCCGACGCCGGTGACTGCCCATCGCGCGATAGCAAGCGTCTGACGCTCGCTGATTGACGGCCTCCATTTTTTAATGATATCGATTGTCAGGATGGTGCTGGTGCTGATCAAACAGACATTTGCCGATGACATGGTGGCGCTGACCAGTGCCGCTAGCACCAGCCCGCCGACGATCGGAGGGAGAATGTTATTGACGAGTATGGAGGGAAAAGCCTGCTCCGGTGACAATTGCGGGAAAAGGACGGACGCTTCCATACCGATCAGCGTGATGCAGAATGCGAGAGTGACGAGGATAAGCGCTGTCCACAATACGGCGTTTCTGGCGCTTTTGGCATCTCTGGCGCAAAAGATGCGCGAATACATATCGGGTCCGACGACATAGACGAGCCCGATGATGAGCAGATACGAGACCAAATCCATTATCTCGAATCCTGGACTAAGGGGGAAGGCGAAACGATCAGGGGGCAGCGTACGCATCATTCCGTCTATGCCGCCGACCGAAGGCAGCATCAATGCCAGACCGGCGATGATGCCCGCAATGATTATTATCGATTGTATGACATTGGTGCTGATATCGGCATGCTGCCCGCCCATAAGCGTATAAATGATGAAAATAATCGTAAACAATATCATCCAGATGGTGGGATTGCCGATGCCGATCACACCGAATATCTTTCCCGTTGCCACTATTTGCCCGGCGATGATCCCTATCCAGGAGATGATGATGAGGATCGAGACGACGATGCCCACCCGCTTGTCGTATTGCTTTTCGGCAAGCTCAGGGAGCGTGTATAAAGCCATATTTCGCACTTTTCCGGCAAAGAGGATACCGAGAAAAATAAGACCGATGCTGCCGGCCAGCATCCACCATGCGCCGGTTAAACCTCTGCTGTATCCCAGTCCGGCCATGCCGACGGTTGCCGAAGCCCCGACTATCGTTGCCACCAGCGATCCAGTAATAAAGAACGTGCTCCCTTTTCTTCCGGCAACAAAAAAGCCGTCCGCATCCCTGGCTTTTCGGCGTACGTAGAAGCCGATGCCGAGCATGAGGACAAAATACAGGACAATAATGATGATGTAGATCATGGTATGCGCTCTTGTTTTTTTGTGGGGGGTAATACATCTCCGCTTATAATTTTCGTGATATGCCCATTGGGTTCTTTAACAAGAAGAAAACCGTCTTTGTCAATATCGATAGCTTTTCCTTCAATCGTTTCAGGGCCTGAGACAGCCTTGATTTCTGAGTTGATGGTATTGTTCGATGACAGCCATTCTTTGCGTATCGAATCGAAGCCGGATGTAAGGAACTCGAGGTAGATGCTTTCCAGTTCACTGAGGAGACAACGTACCAGCCTGACTCGTGATACATGATGACCGGATATATCCATCAGCGAAGTAACAGTTTCTTGTAGAGGTGAAGGAAAATGTGATTTCAGAACATTAACATTCAATCCAATACCGAGGACAATATAGTGTATCTCATCGGTGTCGCTGCTTATCTCAGCGAGGATGCCGCCGGCCTTTTTCCCATTCACCATAATGTCATTGGGCCATTTGAGAGTAGGTACGATCTTTGTTGTTGCCTTAATGGCACGTATTACTGCCACGCCTGCAATAAGCGGTAGCTGGAGAGCCCGATCTGGCCTTAACGATGGTCTCAATATGACAGAGAGATAAATACCACTATGAATTGGTGATATCCAATGTCTTCCCTTCCTGCCTCGGCCTCTGGATTGTTTCTCTGCTATCGCAATAGTGCCCTCCTCTTCACCGCGCCTTGCAGCCTTCCCAGCGACATCCTGCGTTGAGGTGACCTCTGTGG
This sequence comes from Dehalococcoidia bacterium UBA5629, assembly GCA_002421445.1. GTDB lineage: Bacteria > Chloroflexota > Dehalococcoidia > GIF9 > UBA5629 > UBA5629. Next base: position 3,657 of record DIKB01000091.1, read on the forward strand.
AATAGAGTATACGTTTACCCATAAACGATGTGCTCAGACCGCAATTGATTTCGTCAGGAAAGAGAAGGTCCGGGCTTTTGATGAAAGAATATCCGAAATGTGGAGATGAGTTGATCTCATATCCCATTCGACGGAGGATGTTGACATGTTTCCAAACTGCTGTTCGCGAAATGCTCAGGCTATGTGCTAGAGTTTCACCGGAGACGTGTTCCTTCTGTTGGAGCATTCGGAGTATCGGTTCACGCATTACGAGTGAATTGTACCGCAGGATGGTAGTAATGTCAACCTTACTTAGAAGCATGGTTGACAATGAGTGCTCGGGTAACGCTTACACATAAGAAATTGTGGTAATATGAATTGTCTTTATCATCTTCATCTGCAGATGTCGAGCCGTGAACTATCCCGTGGCGGTCATCTCGATAGCAGCAGGGTATTTTCCACTGCCGAGGTGGTGCTCGGCGAATTGGATTATCAATTTTATGTGTGTTAAGTAATTTAGAGGCCGCTATCCAGATATTTACCGATTTGCTCCTTCATGCCGATATGCTACCATCAAGTATGCCTAAAGATAAACATAGCTGCTGTCGAAGCATAGGGGCGATGATATTTCTACAGAATTGAACCATTCTGTTACAATGTACGCTGTAAGATGACATACTCACTTGGCATGGATATCGGCTCTGTAAATGCCAGAGTAGTGATTACTGATAGTGCTGGCAAAGTAGTACATTTCGATTCCGAACGTATCGTTTCCAATCCTCGAAAGGCTGCCAGTACACTGCTCGAAAGATTGGCTTATAGTATTTCTCTCGATAGTATCACCGGTGCCGGTGTGTCCGGTACAGCAAGCGCCATCATCCCTGATGATTTCGGCTGGCAGAAATATAGCAGTCCATTGGCTGCTGTTTCAGGATTGTTGCATTCTCATCCTGATACCAGGACTATTATCCAAATTGGTGGACAGAGTTCGTTTGTCATTGATCTGGATGACGGGCTGAAAAAACCATGGAAGGTGGTTTCAAATCCACTGTGTGCCGCGGGTACCGGACGGTTCATCGAACAGCAGGCATATCGTCTCGGCATAGGCCTCGACGATTTTTCTCGCATAGCATTGCAATATGAAGGTGTTCCTCCGAGAATTGCGGCTCGATGCAGTGTATTTGCCAAAACCGACCTTATTCACTTACAGCAAAAAGGTGTTGCTGTGGATGCCATGCTCTATGGACTGAGTGAAACCATCGCTCGTATGGTGCTGGCACTGAAGAAAGGTACGTTCAGGGAACCGATATGCTTTATCGGCGGCGTTGCTGCCAATGCTGCAGTAGTCCGGGCATTAGACAGCGCGATTTCATTGCGGAATGGACATCAGGTTCAGATCACTGTCT
>DIKB01000002.1 GCA_002421445.1 Dehalococcoidia bacterium UBA5629
CGGATCGCTCCATGAAAGCTCGGCACCTGATTTACGTAATCCCTGTCGGAGAAAATCTTGCTTCGGCACAAGCTGTTCTGTGGTATTCTGTCCGAGCCACTGGAACGGCGTGTGCGCTTTGGGCACAAGTGTTGATACGCTCACTCTCAGCCTCGGCGGTTTGTGCGCTATCTCTCTGCCGAGACGGACCGTCTTACGCACCAGATCGACGATGCTCTGGAGATCCTCCATGGTCTCAGTGGGAAGGCCGATCATAAAGTAGAGTTTGAGGTTCATCCAACCCCGCTCAAATGCCGAGGCAAAGGTATCGAACATCACTGTCTCCGCGATGTTCTTATTAATCACCCGTCGCATCCGTTCGCTGCCCGCCTCGGGGGCGAATGTCAGGTTGACCTTCTTGCGGTAAGACATGGACTCGATAAGCTCGATTGATGATGTGTCGATGCGGAGGCTGGGCAGCGAAATCGTCAGATTGCTGCCGTCCCGGGATTTAACCAGTTTATTGATGAGCCCTGAAATATCCTGATAATCGCCGCTGCTGAGCGAAAGGAGTGACACCTCGTCGTACCCGCAATTCCTCACAATCTCAGTAGCGCTGTTAATGACGTCTTCATGTGACAGTTCGCGGACGGGTCGGTAGATCATGCCTGCCTGGCAGAACCGGCAACCGCGGCTGCAGCCGCGCTGAATCTCAATTGCACCCCGGTCATGAACCGTTTCGATGAAGGGTACGATGGGACGGGTGACGGGCAGCGGAAGCTGCGGCAGAATCTGCCGCTCGATGCTCGCTTGTGCTTCAGGTGCAGTGGGTGTGATGCGGGAGAATAACCCGTCGGCATCGTACTCCACCTCATAAAGCGACGGAACGTAGATGCCCGGAATCTTCGCTGCCTGCCGCAGGAGCGTTGCCCTATTTCCCTTATTATATTCTTTGCAGACCGTTAAAAGGGGAATTATGATTTCTTCCGATTCGCCGATCACGAACAGGTCGATGAAGTCGGACATCGGCTCGGGGTTCAGGGCGCAACTGCCGCCGGCGATGATCAGCGGGTGTGCATTGCTCCGATCCCGGGCGAATAGCGGTATACCCGCCAGATCGAGCATATTGAGTACTGCAGGGTAGGTCAGTTCATATCCCAGTGAAAAACCGATGACGTCGAACTCCTTCAGCGGATGCTTCGTCTCCAGACTGAAAAGAGGGATAGCGTGCTGTCGCATCTGCGCCTCCATATCAGTCCAGGGAGCGTAAACCCGCTCAGCCAGCGTCCCCGTTTGATCGTTAATGATCCGGTACAGGAGGGGTATCGCCAGATTGGACTGACCGATCTCATAGACATCGGGAAAGGCGAGCGCTACGCGGAGCGGTGTTTCACACCAGTCCTTGATAATACTGTTCCACTCGCCGCCGGTATAGCGCGCCGGTTTAGAGACCTGGTACAGAATATCATCGAATGTATTCATCGGTAGCCGGACAATTATATAGGCGGATGAATCATGTTTCAATGTATGTCTCGTTTTTACTGCGTAGCAATTTGCATCTGCCTCTCAGATATGGTATCTTTTACACCTTGTTGCTTGCAAACATGGTCGCTGCTTGGATGAAGAAGAGTGATGCGAAGAGTGATGCGAGGTTGACAGTGGGCGATTTGATATGCTACAGTGTTACTTTGTTTGCTGTCCATTAGCTTTAGGCGATAGTGCCCGATCGAGCCGGCTGGTTAGCCGGGGTCCGTGCTGATGTGCGGCACGGGTCCGGCGCTGACTAGGTGGCTTTTTCATTGTCGGGGCGGGTATGCAGCAAAAATTAGATAATAAATAAAGGAATGCAGAGAAAACGATGCCAACAACAAATCAACTGGTGCGAAAAGGTCGGCAGAAGCCGATTAAAAAGACAAAGGCGCCTGCTTTAGCTGTTTCGTACAATACGCTGAAGAATAAGGTGAGACATGACGCTCGTTCGCCGCAAAAACGTGGCGTTTGCATACAGGTTAAGACCATGACACCGAAAAAACCGAACTCTGCGTTACGCAAGATCGCCCGTGTTCGTTTGACTAATCACGTTGAAGTGACTGCGTATATTCCGGGCGAAGGACATAACCTGCAGGAGCACTCGGTCGTTCTGATTCGCGGTGGAAGAGTCAAAGATCTTCCCGGTGTTCGTTATCATATTATCAGAGGAACGCTTGACTCTGCCGGCGTTGAAAAGCGCAAACAGGGGCGAAGCAAGTATGGAGCGAAGAGGGTAAAGAAGGCTTCAGCAGGAAAAGCAGCGAGCTAAACGGGGGATTGTATGCCTAGACGAGGAATAATTATAAAAAGAACAGTAGCTCCCGATGCCAGGTACGGGAATGCTACTATTTCCCGGTTTATGAATCGGGTTATGAGCGATGGTAAAAAGTCCACGGCCGAGAGGGTCGTGTACGCTGCTTTTGATATTATCGAGGCGCAGGCCAAGGCGGACCCGGTCGGTATCTTTGAGCAGGCGCTAAAAAATGTTACACCTTTACTTCAGGTTAAATCCAGGCGTGTTGGCGGTGCCAACTATCAAGTTCCGGTGGAAGTGAAGCCGGATAGAGGTATGATGCTGGCGATGCGGTGGATCTTGGATTACTCCAGATCGCGCAGCGGAAAATCGATGGCCATTAAACTTGCTGCAGAAATTATGGATGCTGCTAAAGGTGAAGGATCGACAGTAAAGAAGCGACAGGATACTCATAAAATGGCTGAGGCCAACAAGGCGTTTGCACATCTCCGATGGTAACGACGATAAATACTACTACAAAAGAAGTTGCTGGAGCAAAAGGGAAGAATGCTATGGTGAGGGCGTTTCCTCTAGAGAAGATACGCAATATAGGTATTATTGCACATATTGATGCCGGCAAAACGACGACGACGGAGCGCATCTTGTTTTATACGGGGCGTACTTATAAGATCGGTGATGTCGATGCCGGCACGACGGTTATGGACTTCATGACACAGGAGCGCGAACGCGGAATCACTATTCAATCCGCGGCGACGATGTGTCAATGGCAGGATTATCGTATCAATATTATTGATACTCCAGGACACGTGGATTTCACCGCCGAAGTTGAGCGAAGTTTGCGCGTGCTTGACGGCGGAGTTGTTGTTCTTGATGCGGTGGCTGGTGTGGAAGCGCAATCCGAGACGGTGTGGCGGCAGGCAGATCGTTATCATGTGCCGCGTATCTGTTTTATCAATAAGATGGACAGGGTCGGCGCTGATTTTCATAGGACCATAGCAATGGTAAAGCAGCGTCTCCGCGCTAATCCTGTTGCCGTACAATTGCCGATCGGCAAAGAGAGCCAGTTCAATGGTGTTGTCGATCTGATTCAGAAGAAAGCTTGGGTATTCGGCGATGATTCAGGCGTAACGATCACTGAGATCCCGATTCCCGATGATATGAAAGATGATGTTATTGCGTATCGCCAGGAGTTGATTGAGAAGGTGGCAGAGGGCGATGATAAAATTATGCATTTGTTCCTCGAGGATAAAGAGGTAGCTGTTGAAGATATACAGGCTGCGTTACGCAAATTAACAATAGCCAGCAAGATCGTGCCGGTATACTGCGGCACATCTCTCAGGAATAAAGGTGTCCAGCCGTTGCTTGATGGCGTGGTTAATTACTTGCCATCTCCAATAGAAGTTCCTCCGATTAAAGGTACATCTCCGGCGACGGGCGAAGAGTTTGTGCGTGAAGCGAACGATGATGCTCCGTTCTCAGCGCTTGCATTTAAGGTTGTCTCAGATCCGTATATGGGACGGCTGGTTTATTTCCGTGTTTATTCGGGCAAGGTAAAGACTGGCATTCAGGTTCTCAATACGACGAAGGGACACAAAGAACGCATCGGCAGACTGGTATTCATGCATGCCAATCGTCGTGAGGAGATTGAAGAAGTTGATACCGGCGCTATCGCAGCGACCCTCGGGTTGAAGGATACGTTTACGGGAGACACTCTGTGCGATGCTGATAAACCGATCGTTCTGGAGGCTATTCGCTTCCCGCAACCCGTTCTGGCGATGGCAATAGAGCCGAAGACGAAGGGCGATCTCGATAAACTGGGAGAAACGCTGAATAAACTCTCAGATGAGGATCCGACGTTCCAAATACATACCGAGCCGGATACTGGACAAACATTAATCTCCGGTATGGGTGAGTTGCATCTGGAAGTATTGGTTGATCGTATTCAACGGGAATTCAATGTCGGTGTCTCTGTCGGTAAGCCTCAGGTGTCCTACAGGGAAACCATCACCGCGGCGGCTGAAGCTCAGGGCAGGTTTGTCCGGCAGACTGGTGGTAGTGGTCAATATGGAGATGTGTGGATCAAGGTTGAACCAGGCGAGCCTGGCAGCGGTTTTGTCTTCATTGATAAAGTCAAAGGAGGCGCGATACCGCGTCAATATATTTCCGCCGTGGAACATGGCGTAAGAGGTTCACTGGATAGTGGCGCTGTAGCCGGATATCCGGTGGTTGATGTTCAGGTGACGTTGTTTGATGGCAGCTATCATGAGGTTGATTCTTCAGAGATGGCGTTTAAGATGGCAGGATCGATCGGGTTTAAGAATGCGTTAAGCAAGGCAAAACCCGTTATTATGGAGCCTATTATGGAGCTTGAGGTGGTATCGCCGGCGCAATTCCTCGGTGATGTTATCGGTGATGTAAACTCTCGTCGGGGTCAGATTGAAGGGATTGAAACGCATGCTGATACCAGCGTTCTCAAGGCCTATGTACCGGTTGCTGAGACGTTCGGCTACGCGACGGCTTTGCGATCATTGACTCAGGGAAGGGCTACGTCTTCGCTTCAGTTCCATGTATATAAGCAGGTGCCGGCAAATATTGCCGAGCAAATCACCACGCGAGTTAAGGGGAGATAAGTGCCGAAACAGAAGATTCGTATTAAGGTTAGAGGCTTTGATCACAGACTGGTTGATCAGTCTGCGGAGCAGATTGTCGAGACAGCGGAACGAACAGGCGCGGCTGTAGCCGGCCCGGTGCCTCTTCCGACCAGAATCGAGAAATTTTGTGTACTCAGGTCTCCTTTTATTGATAAGGACTCCCGCGAACAGTTTGAGATTCGCACCCATAAGCGGCTCATTGATATACTGGAGCCGACATCAAAGACTATTGACGCTTTAACGCAGCTCCAACTGCCCTCTGGCGTTGAAATAGATATAAGGTTGTAAAAATGATTCCTGGAGTAATTGGTAAAAAAATCGGTATGACGCAGCTTTATCAGGAAACTGGTGAAGTCGCAGTAACGGCAGTTCTGGCCGGGCCCTGTTATGTGACGCAGGTTAAGACGACGGATAAGGACGGTTACAACGCAGTTCAACTGGGTTTCGAAGAGTCCAAGCGTCTCAGCAATGCTGAGAAGGGACATCTGAAGGACATGAAAGCGTTGAAGCACCTGCATGAATTCCGCGTAGATACTGTTGATGTGAAGGTGGCGCAGGTCGTCGACGTTGATGTGTTTAAGCCGGGTGATAAAGTTGATGTCATCGGGATATCCAAGGGAAAAGGCTTTGCCGGCGGGGTGAAACGCTACCATTTTAAAGGTGGTCCCAAGACGCATGGTCAGTCCGATCGTCACCGCGGGCCCGGTTCAATCGGGTCGGGCACGACTCCGGGCAGAGTGTTGAAGGGATTGAGAATGGCAGGCCATATGGGACATGACCGGGTTACAGCGAAGAATTTGCAGATTATTGGTGTAGATCTTGATCGACATGTGCTATTGATTAAAGGTGCTATTCCCGGCTGGAAAAAGGGAATAGTGTTTGTCAGGAAAGCAAACTAAGGGGTAGAACGTGCAAGTACAGGTTTACAATATAAAAGGTGAAGCTGTTAAACAGATTGACGTACGGGATGATGTCTTTGGCGTCGCGTTTAATGAGGGTGTCGTTCATCAGGCGATGGTCAGACAACTGGCAAACCGGCGTCAGGGAACAGCCGATACAAAAACGAGGGGAGAGGTTTCCAAGAGCACAAAGAAGCTCTACTCGCAGAAGTCTACGGGACGGGCGCGGCGTGGCGATGCCAAGTCACCACTTTTGAGAGGTGGAGGCGTAGCGTTCGGTCCGCATCCGCGTAGCTATCGTCAGGATATGCCGAAGAAGATGCGCAGACTGGCCTTGCGATGTCTGCTTTCTGCCAAACTGCAGGCTGGAGAGCTTAAAGTAGTTGATAAATTTGCGTTTGATAAGCCAAAGACGAAAGATATATTTGATATGCTGGTGGCTCTGGGTATAGCGAATTCCGCGTTAATTGCTACAGATGAGGATCGCGAGATGCTGGTGAGATCGGCACGTAATCTGATCGGCGTGAAAACGGTGCCGGCTAATATGCTCAATGTGGCCGACCTTCTTTCGAGCAGGGCACTCATCATGAGCGCAGATGGTGTACGCAAGGCGGAGCAATTGTGGGGTCTGAAAACGAAGAGTAGTAAAGCGGAAAGCTCTAATTAATGGGGTCTAGGGACGAACGATGCATATATATGAAGTAGTACGACGACCGGTAGTAACCGAAAAAGGCACGATCATGCAGGAGCAAGGTAAGTATGCCTTTGAAGTTGCACCTGATTCTACAAAAGAAATGATAAAACAGGCTGTCGAGAAAGCCTTCAAAGTCAATGTAACTAAGGTTAATATCATCGCTATGAAAGGGCGAACGAAGCGGATGGGCAAGAGAGAGATTGTGACCCCTTCATGGAAAAAGGCAGTTGTGACTCTGGAAGCAGGGCAAAAAATACAACTGTTTGAAGGTGTTTAACGAAAGAGTGGGGAACTACATTGGGTTCAGTAATTAAAAAACGTAACAAAAAGATGGCCAAGCACAAGCATCGTAAGTTGCTCAAGAAGAACCGATGGCAAAGAAGGCACGGCTAATATTTAGTACGAGGAGTTGAGTTTTGCCTTTTCAATCTATTGCTCCGACAACGCCAGGTAGGCGAAATATGATTAGGGTTTCCTTCGACGGTTTAACGAAGGAGGAACCGAAAAAATCGTTGCTGCTTCCGCTAAAGAAAACAGGCGGAAGAAATGCAAGAGGTGTGGTGACGTCACGTCATCGCGGCGGTGGTGCGAAACGACAGTTACGCATTATCGATTTCAAGCGGGATAAACCGGGAGTTCCCGGCACCGTTGCTACTATCGAGTATGATCCGAACAGATCGGCACGCGTTGCCCTGATTCATTATGCTGATGGTGATAAACGGTATATTCTTGCGCCGGACGGTTTGAAGGTTAATGATGTTATTCAATCGGGGGCCGGTGCAGATATAAAACCCGGCAATGCGATGACGCTGGGCGAAATGCCCGCTGGTGCAATGATTCACAATATCGAGTTTGAACCTGGTAAGGGTGCGCAAGTAGTGCGCAGCGCCGGCACAGCGGCCCAGTTGCTCAGTAAAGAGGGCAAGTATTGTTTGGTGCGGTTGCCTTCGGGAGAGATGAGACGGTTTTTGGCCGAGTGTCAGGCGACAATTGGACAGGTTGGCAACGTCGAACATTCTGGCGAAAAGCTAGGCAAGGCGGGGCGCTCCCGCTTGTTGGGACGGCGTCCCATGGTGCGCGGTTCGGCGATGTCGCCGCGGGATCATCCACATGGTGGTGGCGAAGGTCGCTCACCGCGAGGTATGCCTCCGAAGACTCCGTGGGGTAAGCCTGCACTGGGTCCGAAGACAAGAGTTGGAAAGCCATCTGATCGCTTGATAGTTAAGCGAAGAAAATAATAAGTGAAGGGCTATAGCTATGTCACGTTCAGCAAAAAAAGGGCCATATTGCGAAGCTAAGCTTCTGAAAAAGATCGAGAAGCTTAATCGTTCTGGCGAAAAAACTGTGATAAAAACATGGGCACGATCATCGACTATTATGCCGGAGATGATCGGACACACGCTGGGTGTTCATGACGGCAGGCGACATGTGCCGATTTTTGTCACGGAGAACATGGTCGGACATAAACTGGGTGAGTTTGCTATGACCAGGACGTTCCGCGGCCATGCAACGAAGGCTCAAGTGACAGTCCAGGCGAAGAAGTAGAGGCTGGTATATCATGAAGGTAAAATCAATATCAAAAAATGTCGGTTATCCGCCGCGAAAAGTGAAGCTGTTGGTTGATATGGTACGTGGTAAGACAGTAGCAGAAGCCCTTACCATACTGAAATTCACGCCAAGGCCGTCAGCGATTGCAGTGGCAAAAACGATTAAATCGGCAGCGGCGAATGCCGAAAATAATTTTGAGATGGATCCGGCGAAGTTAAAGGTCACGGAAATTTATGCTAATGAAGGTATCACATTGAAGAGAATGCGAGCTCAGTCTCGTGGACGGGTTAGTCCTCTACTAAAGAGGTCGACCCACATAACAGTGTATGTCTCCGAGGAGGGAAAATAAGTGGGTCAAAAAGTTCATCCGTATGGATTCCGGTTAGGGGTTACTCAGGACTGGCAGGCAAAGTGGTTCGAGAAGAAGCACTATACTGAGATGGTGCTTGAGGATATGAAGCTGCGGAAGGTGATTGCCAAGAAATGCGTTGATGGCGGCGTTGCCAGTGTTATTATTGAGCGACAGGGCCATGAAATTATTATTACTATGAATTCATCCAGACCCGGCGTTGTCATCGGCCGTGGTGGACAGCGTGCCGAAGAACTGAGAGCCGAACTGGAAAAAGCTTGCAGCAAAAAAATTAGATTATCGATTAAAGAGATTGGTCAACCTGAGTTGGAAGCCGTCTTGGTGGCCAGAAATGTCGCTGACCAGCTCCTGCGCCGTATTGCATTCAGACGGGTTATGAAGCAAACTATCTTCCGTACGATGCAGGCGGGTGCTCGAGGGATAAAAGTGAGCTGTGCCGGCAGGTTGGGTGGCAACGAAATAGCGCGGAGAGAAACATCCCGTCAGGGTCGATTGCCGTTGCACACATTGAGCGCTGATATCAGCTATGGATTTGCGGAAGCAGATACGACAATGGGTAAGATCGGCGTCAAAGTATGGATTTATAAAGGGGATATTA
>DIKB01000092.1 GCA_002421445.1 Dehalococcoidia bacterium UBA5629
TTCAACAATACCCGCGTTATCCCCGCCAGGCTGTATTGTAAAAAGAAAGGCAGCACAACTAAAATTGAATTGCTTCTGCTTCGCAGACTTGAAGATACTATCTGGGAATCGATGGTGCGCCCTGGCAGAAAAATAGCTCCCGGTGATATCTTGCATGTGGCTGACCAGAACGGACAGATAAAGAACGATATGATTGTTGAAGTCCTGGAGAGACGCGACGGCGGGTTGCGAATTATCAAATTAGCCAATGATTGTATTATTGAGCAGTTTGGACAAATACCGTTGCCCCCATATATCCATGCGCCGTTGCAGCAATCGGAGCGGTATCAGACAGTGTACTCCAACGTAAAAGGTAGTGTTGCAGCTCCGACTGCCGGGCTACATTTTACTCCTGAAATGATGGAGAAAGTGACGAAAAAAGGAGTTAATATTGCCTTTGTTACTCTTCATATCGGGCTTGATACATTTCGACCGATTCATGTTGAGGATCCTGCACTGCATCAAATTCATACGGAATATGGCGAAGTCAGTGAGAAAACAGCGACTATGCTTAACGAGACGAGAAAAAGGGGAGGCCGTATTATTGCGGTCGGCACAAGTACTGTTCGATTAATAGAAGCGGCCAGTCATACTAGAGTCATCCGGCCTCTGAGTGATCAGATCAAGCTCTTTATCATGCCCGGATACACATTTCAAATGACAGATGCAATGATCACCAATTTCCATTTGCCTCGATCTACACTTCTTCTCATGGTATCTGCATTTGCCAGTAAAGAGATTATCCTCAATGCCTATGAGATGGCGAAACAGGAAAGATATCGATTCTACAGTTTTGGTGACTGTATGTTCATACGATAAACTAAATCGATAAAGACCATTTCTATGATACAATGTCGATCATTATGTTAGATCGTATTATTCACGAAATAAAACCTCTGGATGCAACAGCAATGACTGCTGCACAAAATCGACAGAATGTGCTTACAAAGCCACAGGGCAGCCTCGGAAGACTCGAAGAACTATCCATTAAAATAGCGGGCATTCAGGCAAATCCACATCCACATATTCAGCATAAAGCGATTGTAACTATGGCGGCTGATCATGGCGTCGTTGCCGAAGGTATCGCGCTCTATCCGCAGGAAGTTACCCGACAAATGGTGCTCAACTTTCTCAATGGAGGCGCTGCAATCAACGTACTGGCCAGACACATTGGAGCCAGAGTAATCATTGTTGATATGGGTGTGATCGGGGGATTCGAATCCACACCTCAATTATTATGTAAAATGATTGATTTCGGTACTAAGAACATGGCGCACGGTCCGGCTATGACACGGCAGCAGGCAATCGATTCAATAGAGGCGGGGATTGATATCGTTGAAGCTGAATTAAAAAATGGTCTCGATATTATAGGCACCGGAGATATGGGCATAGGCAACACTACAGCCAGCAGTGCCATATTTGCCGCAATGAGCGGGCTTCCCGTTTCTGATACTGCAGGACGTGGTACCGGCCTTGATGATAAACAACTATTACACAAAATAGCAGTTATTGAAAAAGCGCTTCGTGTCAATGATCCGAACCCGAATGATCCCATTGATACGCTATCCAAAGTCGGCGGCTTTGAAATAGGAGGATTGGCAGGCATTATCCTGGCAGGTGCGGCTCATCGAATTCCGGTTGTCATTGATGGTTTCATCTCCGGGGCAGCTGCGATTATTGCCAGTAGAATCGCACCACAGGTTAAAGATTATCTGATTGCCTCTCATTTATCCGCAGAAAAGGGGCATGAACGTCTGCTCAGGTTTCTGGAATTGAAACCTCTCTTGAGCCTCTCCATGCGATTGGGAGAAGGGACAGGTGCGGCACTTGCGATTTCTATTGCTGAAGCTGCCGTTAAAGTGCTTAATGAGATGGCAACATTTGATGATGCCGGGGTTTCAAAAGCTACATAGCTTTAAAAGGGCAAAATAATGGGGTTCTGGGTAGCATTACAATTTTTAACTATCTTTCCCGTGCCCAGGCACTTTGTAGTGAAGCTTGAGCACATCGGTGAATCTTCGGTATATTTTCCGGTAATCGGTTTGATCCTCGGTATTATTCTGGCATCGTTATCAATCGCATTTAGCTACATTTTTCCCCAACAGATAGTGAGCGTTCTGCTCGTTATTACCTTAGTTGTTTTGACAGGCGCCCATCATATTGACGGTCTGGCAGATACATTCGATGGCATTATTGCAGGGAAAACGAAAACTGAAAGAATGACAATAATGTCGGATACAAAAATCGGCACATTCGGTATCACCGCCATTGCGCTCATGTTGCTGTTTAAATATAGTGCACTGGTGGTTACCAGCGGAATACAGCCATTAATCCTTATGCCCGTTCTGAGCCGATGGTCAATGGTGAGCATGCTTTTCATGTTTGACTCGGCGAAAAAGTCAGGTATGGGATTTGCGTATAAGCAGGGAACAACATGGCAACGATTCCTTATCGCTACTATCATAACGCTGATTATAGTCATTATTTTGTCAGGTTGGAATGGTTTGATGCTTACTGTGCTCATCTGGCTTGTCTCATTCGGCGTTGGCAAGTGGGTTGCATCCCGTATCGATGGGATAACCGGGGATACGTGCGGTGCTCTTAATGAAATAAATGAGGCGATGGTCCCCTTATTTATCATTTGTATCAGCGCGGTCGAGAGGGTATATTTTGGCTAAACGATGCATTTTGATATTAGGCGGCGCACGCAGCGGAAAAAGTCGCTACGCTCAGGAACTGGCAGAGCAGTCAGGTAACGAAGTTATGTTCGTCGCTACTGCAGAACCGCTTGATGATGAGATGAAAGCTCGTATTGAAAACCATAAAAGAACACGCATGGCAACCTGGCAGACCCTTGAAGCACCAGGAGATATAGGATTGAGGCTGGAGAGATCCTTATCAAATCAAGAGGTTGTTATTATTGATTGTATTACATTGCTGGCATCAAATATTCTGGGTAAATGTAAAAACAGCCCAGATGCTGAGATTTTAGTATTGCAGGAAATCAATTCACTTATCGAGAGTATGAAAAAGAGCAACGCCATGTTTATTATTGTTTCGAATGAAGTCGGGCTGGGCATTGTTCCGGAGAATGATCTGGCAAGGCTGTACCGTGATGTTCTGGGAAGAGCAAACCAGCTTCTCGCGCAGTTTGCCACCGACGTGTATTTTATGATTGCCGGTATTCCTGTTCAAATAAAGAATACTACATAGCTGTAGTATTCTTGATGGTCGTTGAATTCCGGACGACCTCTTTGTTCAATTGACAAATAGTTATTCCACGGTAATAATAACTTTTAGTGTTCCAAAACGTTATATAAAATATGAAGGTTATTTTTACACAACGTCAGCACCGAAAGGTTCACGGGTTTTTACTGTGCATAGCGATGCTCATTCTTCTATGCAGTATCAGCTTGCCTTTTATAACAAGTTCGCATGCTGATGCAGCTCCGATCATTATTTCCGGCCCGCTGCCAACCGGTACAGTCAATACCCCATATTCAACAACGCTTGTTGCCAGCACACCATGTACGTGGGCGTTGACAGGAGGAATATTGCCGCCGGGACTGACGCTGGCCTCGAATGGAACTATATATGGTATTCCGACAACAGCTAACACATACTTATTTATGGCATCGGCAACAGATAATGCCTCGGCCACAGCTATTGGAATGTTCTCGATTACAATAGTCTTACCACCCCTGTCAATTGCAACATCCTCTCTTCCCCAGGCTACAGAGGGACAGTCCTATAGTGCATCGATCAGCGTATATAATGCAGTAGGTTCTCTCACCTGGGTAATATCAGGAGGTTCGTTACCCGTCGGAATTGCGTTCGATGCAAATAGCGGCTATCTATGGGGGACACCGGTTGCAGGAACTGCCGGCACATATAGTTTGACTCTAACAGTCACGGATAATGCAGCAACACCCCGCTCGGTCCAGCGAACATTCGGCCTCTATGTAGAAAAAGGATACTTCCGCCCTACTATTTCGATTGATCAAGGGCTTGCAGCAGGCAGCACAAAGGTATATGCGAATGGAAGGTTATTGACAACACTTCAGGGCGGGGAGTCAACACAGATCGCCGTGGATCTGGGAACCACCGCCACTATCACTGTGGACCCGATAGTCAATTACCCTTCGAAAGATAATGTTCGATTCAAGGCGGAAACAAGCAGCGCAGGTGTCAGTGAAGGTTCCCTTTCTGCGTATTTCAGCTATTTCACCGAATATTATATAACTATGAAATCGGCTATTCAGCAAACTCCTGTTCCCGTCGGTACAGGGTGGTACAGAAGCGGTAGCTCATTCGCGACAAATGCCCCGGAAACGATAGAAGGCGGTGCAGGTACCCAGTATAGATTCGTATCATGGCTGCTTTCCAACAATAACATAATAACAAACAGAAATATATCATTCACAGTTACCGGACCTGAGATTATTACGGCACAATATTATACATACTACCGGTTGTCTGTTGATTCAGCTTATGGAGAGACAACAGGTGCCGGCTGGTATAAATCCGGCAGCGAGGCAAAATGGAGCATTAAAAACCCGGAGGTTCCTATGAAAGGGATACTCGGGTTTTTTAAGGGGAAATATGTGGCGGTCAACCCAAATGGAACAGAGATCATGACCGGCCCAAAGAATATGACGATTACGTGGGAAAATGATTATACATTGCCATTCATATTGATCCCGCTGACGATGTTGGCTCTTCTGGGAGCTATCTTTGCGCTGTATTATTTCGTAGTGAGACCACGCTGGAAATCGAAGCCGGTTCAACAACAGGTGGCATTATCCGGCCAAATACCCACACCGCCACAGCCACAAACAACCGTGGTGATGATCAATGATACGCGTCCGCGGACACCAATGACTACCAAAGAGCAATTAATGGAGAAATTCGGAGAACTTCTCGAGATCTATGAGAAGGAGATTCGGGAATCATTAGGTGCGCCATCTGTATCTGTGATCGCACCTGCGATAGAAAGCAAGCAATTGCCTGTTTCAAGTTTTAACTCCACTAAAAGCGCAGCATTTTCAGCCGGGGATATACCGCTATGCAATAATTTTGCAAAAAAGTTCATTCGTACTGTCGTTTCACCGTGGCAACAAAGTGAAATGAAGACTGCATTATTACCCGAATCGGACAAGGGACGTAAAAAAACTGAAGTCGGCCTCACCATTGTCTGGGCTAAAAGCCTCTACAATGAATGGCAGGTCAGTACATGCACTCTGCCTCAGGGACATGAGGGGGCACATGAAGGAACGAAGAAGCTGCTATATAATTTGCTCAATACCGTAACCGAAGAGAGAACGTACGGTTCAAATCAACCTGTCACTGCACCATCTCCCCACTTCACAGACGGCATGCCTGAGATGCCCATTGATGCCAGCCTTATCGTGTTAGCGGACGAGTTGACGTTTGAAACAATGCGCTGATTTTACCGGAAAACGAACAGGAGATACTGTGCAAAATGATGAGAAATAGAATCTGGCGCTTTGTCACCGCAATAGTTATCGTAGCAGTAGTCTGTATTGTTCCTGTGAAACAGGCGGCGGCAGCAACAGGGATTTTACAATGGTCGATTGTTGATACTCCGGGAACTCCATTTAACATCGTTGTAAGTCCGTCTGAAGTCAATGCGCTGGCAGTAGCATCTGATGGCAGCACTCT
>DIKB01000013.1 GCA_002421445.1 Dehalococcoidia bacterium UBA5629
TGCGTTAAATGCTTTTGGCCATGCCCCGCTCTGCAGTCTCACTCTGCGTCGGATGTCTCAAAATGATCCATCAGGGGCCTGAATCATGATGATGAAACTCCCGATAAACAGGTACGTGGAAAGTGGGCATTGTTTTTGCTTTATAAATCTTCACCTTGACCAGGCAGGCGGGATAGACTCTGTTATAGTTCCGCTCAGAACACAGATTCAAGAGTCAGCATGGTGCAGGCGTGTGATCATAGCACGTCGCTACAGCTTCTCATGGTACGCGAACCGGCACCGTCAAATAACTGGAAGAATGGCGAAATTTTAGTTTGATAATGTTTTTTGACGGCAGAGCTTGCATTTATTTCAGTTGCATTTATAATTCCGGCTGGTTTATTATTACGATACATTAAAATTAAGGTGTGTGTAGTATATAAAGGTATCGTCAGAATGTCCCCCGTCAGCTCGGGGGTAACCCAATAGGTAGAACATAAGAGGAGGAAGTAATTATGAAAAAGAGCGTACTTTTAATGGCAGGACTTATGGCTGTTGCGCTGGCTGGTTCGGCACAGGCAGCAACGATGTTTGCGGTGCAGAACGCTGGCGGTACTTCAGATATGGCTGCTATAGCTGATACTGGGGATATTACTTCGCAAGGTAAATATTTCGGTGGCCCGCAGAATGTCCCGCTGGGACCTACCGGTCAGGTTATTGCCGGCCCGGCAGGTGTTTTCCATGTTGCATCTCAAGGTAGGCTCGGTGCATCTTCTGCTTTCATGGCTCAGCATGCATCGTGGCCTAACACTCCTGGCGGAACAGATTTTGTTAATGCAATGGCTCCAAACTTCTCCTTTTACAGGGTTAACAAGAACGACGTAACCGGAGTCTATAGCCTCCCGGCTGCTGACAACAGACTTGGTTACTTCAACTTTGGTTCGCTTAACACTGCAGTTGATCCAAATTCTGGAGCTTCAAGAAAGAACGTAGCAATGTTTGCAGTCGCTGCAGAAAACGTATGGACTTCGCTAACCGATACTACGACGTATTTCAGCTGGGCAAATACAACTGTTGGAGCGGCGTTGATTGAGAAGATGAGGCTTACATCTGCAGGTAATCTTGGTATTGGCACAACTGCACCGACTTCGAAGCTTCATGTTGTTGGGCTTCCGGTAAGCGCAGACGAGACTGGCTTACCTGTCCCGGCGGGACTAACATCTGGGGCAATTTATAGAACGCCAGCCGGTGTGTTAAGGATTGCTCCTTAATTTTGTGGCACCTTTTATTTTATATTTATAAATAGAATTGCTTTCAAGGCGGCCTATTTAATGACTGCCTTGAAGTGACTTCAGAGAAAAGACTTTTCAAAAACCGATGGTACATTAATTAAAGAAGTGAAAAAACGAGTCAAAGGAGGGGTGTTAATGAAAACAGACTGCATGAATAATGAAAATCTCTCAGTTAGTAATGATGTGATAATTAAATCTGCGTGGAACAGGCCAGTTGTATCGCGCATTGATATTAAGAGAACATTGCTTGGTTCTGGTTCAATAAGTGATAGTTCTGGTTTTACAGTGTAAGTATTAGAACTACCTCTTTTCGCTGAGTTAGCGTTTAAATATTCAAAATTATTTAGATGACTAATTCAGTGATTAGAGACAGTTACATGCCTATAAAAAAAGTCCATTTCACTAAGATTTGGGCTTTTTTTGTGCCATTTTACGTTCAGTACAGTAACATGATATAAACAAACTACTTCCTTGCTGTCTGTTTCAAGAGTAATCTCGAATAATTCAAGGGCCATATGAAAGCTATTTTCGGGGTACTCTGCCGCGATGCGGTCTGCCATCCACAACCATTATTAAAAAATATGCAGGCTGGCTTTCCTGGAGAGATCGGTTATTTGTTCCAATCTTGGGAGGGTGATGGCATCGGTTTGTGCCAAACCATCATTAGGCCGTCATTTCATTCCACTGGTTCCATTCAAATACAAACAGAGTCCTCAGCGGATTTCAAATTCATAGTCGCTGGACGTCTCGACAACGTCTCCGAACTTTGTCGTAATTTGAATATCAATGACTCGGAACGTTCTGCTCTGACGGAGCAGGAGGTGATGCGACGCGCCTATGAAATGTGGGGCAGGGAGTGCTCGGCCCGCATGTACGGAGATTGGGTCTTTGCCGCGTGGCAGCCGGCAGAACGCCAGTTGGTCCTCGCACGCAGCCATTATGGCACGATCCCGCTTTATTATGTCGATCAGGCCATCTTCGCTTTTGCAACATCCCGTCGGGCTCTGCTGTCGTTAGATCAAATTTCCACTGAACTGGATGAACTCTGGCTGGCTCAGTATCTGCTCTCGTGGCCGGCCTACCTCGGTGAACGCACTCCCCATAAACCGATTAAATGCCTGCCGCCCGCCCACTATCTGGTCGTTACTGAAAAAGGCTGTCATATACACTGCTACTGGCATCCGGAAGTTGCAGCCGAGATGCATCTTTCCAGCAGGGAAGAATACGTGGAAGGCTTTCGTGCGGTCTTCAACGAAGCGGTCGGTTGCCGGCTCCGGTCGGACGGGCCGATTGCCGCTACCCTGAGTGGCGGCCTTGATTCCAGTTCGGTTGCTGTCACCGCCGCCAGGCTGCTGGCGGAGCGGGGCCAACGACTGACCGCCTTTACGTCGGTGCCCAGTTTTGATACAAAACGCTATGAAACTGAACGATTCGGCGATGAACTCCCTTTTGCCAGGGCAACTGCCGACTATGCGGGAAATATCGATCTTCATCCTCGTGATTCTACAGGACTAAGCCCTGTTTTGGCGGTTCGGCAGGCACTCAATCGGGAGTGTGTCCCCTGCCACGGCGCGGGAAACCTCTACTGGCTGATGGACATGCAGCAATCTGCACCGGCCGCGGGATGCAGCGTGCTGCTGACGGGGGCGGCGGGGAATGCCGGCATCTCTTGGACGGGTGACCTGTCTTCACAGTCTTGGTCATTCTTGCACTCACATTTTGAATGGCTTACAATTTTGAAGCGTATTATTGGAATGACAAAACAGAAGCTCAAATACGCATTACCGACAGAAATACTGGCGGGTGTGCATCAGAAGCGTTTG
>DIKB01000104.1 GCA_002421445.1 Dehalococcoidia bacterium UBA5629
AACTACGGATAATTAACAAACATGGATACTGGTAATATGCCCCTCAAACAATCAGCTAGCAACGATAAAAAAAGCGAATTCACTGACCAACAGCAGCAACAGATCGCAGCGCTGGAAAAACAGCTTGCGGAACTCCGTGGGCAATTCGATGCGGGGAAACTCAGCAGTGAACCATACTTAAAAAAGAAGATTGCCCTTGAAAAAAAGATAGCCCAACTGAAAGAGAAAGCAGCGGCAGCAAGACTGAAGCAAAGCGAAGGCGATTCTCCAGAAAAAGGCTCGGCGGTAAAGCAGAAAACGGAATCGGCACATAAGGGTAAGACTATGAGCAGTTTCAATAAACGGTATCTCATCATTGCAGCGGCGGTAATAGTAATGGGGCTCGCTATCTGGGGCATAGTTTCATGGATCAGCGGTTCCACCACCGGTTTCGATATCGGCATGCGTGCCCCCAGCTTCAGTTTCCAGACCGATACTACGAAGGCTTCATTAAACGATTTCAAGGGAAAACAGGTCGTGCTGACGTTCTGGGATAGGCAGGAAAGCTGTAAAGAGGAGGCATCCGTCCTCAAAGAGGCCACCGTCGCAGTATCTTTTGATAAAACCGCAGTTCTTATCGTCAACGGCGGATCGGATGCAGCGATCACAGGCGATTGCATTAAAAATCAGGGTATCACGCTACCGGTGCTGCCCGACCCGCGGAGGGACATCACCAGACTCTACGGGGTGAATAACATCCCCAAAACGTTCTTCATCGATGAAGCAGGTATGATCGCTCATGTGCGGTTCGGCTCTCTTGCAGGTAAGGGAGACATCGAAGCTGCGCTTAAGACAACCGGCACTGACACAGTAAAAAAGAGCGCTGTGATATCGAATGTCAATATATCATCATTAACGCAAGCAAATGCTATTGTTACATGGACGAGCAACGCGACGGGCAGCGGCAGCGTCACCATAACCGACGGCAAGCAAATGAGGATGCTTACCGAAGCAGCGGTGACTACAAACCATATGGTGGCCTTCGGCAGCCTCACTGCAGGAACTGTTTATTCCGTTAAAATAACGATCAGAGATACCGCAGGAAAAGAATATTCAACGGAAGGATACTCTTTTCGGACGCTCCGCGATATCACACCACCCATCATCCAGGATGCGAAAGCCTCCCAGATAGCAGCAAACAGTATCACCGTCACCTGGGCGACCGATGAAGCCGCCACCGGGCAGGTGGAATTTGGTGAGACAACCGTATACGGCGGAACGACGACAATCGACGCCATGCTCACGACATCACACAGCGTCAGCGTCAGCGGGCTGAAATCGGAGACAGTCTATTATTTACGAGTGAAATCAAAAGATGCGCAGGGAAACGAGGCAAAGATAGATTTGCCGATGGTTACCACCAAATCCATTTATACCAGCGGCGCCGAAGTCGGCAAGAAAGCGCCGGACTTCTCCCTGCTCGGAATCGATGGTAAAACAGTACAGCTGAGCGCTCTCAAGGGCAAAATTGTTATACTCCAGTTTTTCAATACCGAATGCAGAACATGCGTCACTGAAATGCCGCTGATACGAAAGATGTATCGCGAATGGCAGGATAAAGGACTTCAGATCTTTGCCATCACCAAAGAAACACACATCGCCAATTTGCAGATGTTCGCCAATATCTATCAACTGACGTTTCCGATTCTCATGGACCCTGATGAAAAAGTAGTCGAGGCGTACCAGGTGCCGTTTACGCCCTACTTTGTCTTCATTGATGGCGATGGCGTCATCAGAAACATCAATGAGGGACGTTTCACTAACGAAGATGATTTAACTCAAACGTTGAACTCATTGTTCTATACGGGCAGCAGCGCACCTAAGAAGCCTGCCGCAGGCACGCCATAACGAGACGTTGTCACCTTGAACTGGTCACTGAGCGTAGTGACGCACTAATCCGTTCACCGAGCGGAGTCGAGGTGGCAGTCGAAGTGTCGAAGTGCTGTCGGGGCGATGCACTGAACCGTTCGCCGAGTAATTCGAAGAGTGTATCGAAGCGAAGTCGAACCGGGTTGTCACCTTGAGCGCAGTCGAAAGGTCTCAGGTTACTATTGCAAACTGGATTATTATTTCCGATCAGTATAGAAAGTAACAGGAGATCATCACGTCGCTTCGCTCCTCATGATGACAGTTCACACTCTACATTTGTCAAAAGCTGGCTTATTTCTTATACTTGACATCTCTGGAGGGGTGACCGAGCGGTTGATGGTGACGGTCTTGAAAACCGTTTTAGCGCAAGCTAACGCGGGTTCGAATCCCGCCCCCTCCGCCAGAATATGCCGAAATCGAAATCAAAGCAAACAAGCATAGAGCTTAATGAGCAATTCCAGCGTGCGCTCGATACTATGGAGCGCACCGGTAAAAATGCCTTCATTACCGGACGGGCAGGAACAGGCAAATCAACGCTGCTTGAATACTTCCGTACTATCACCAAAAAACAGGTGGCGGTGCTGGCCCCGACCGGCGTAGCCGCCCTCAACGTAAAGGGACAGACCATTCATTCCTTCTTTAAATTCAAGCCGGACATCACGCTGCAAAAAGTAAAAAGGATCAAGAAGGATGATGATCATCCGTCAACCATCTATGAAAAGCTCGATAGTATCGTTATCGATGAGGTTTCGATGGTGCGCGCCGATCTGCTCGATTGCGTCGATAAATTTTTACGGTTGAACGGGCCTAAAAAAAACAGTCCGTTCGGCGGTATCCAGATGATCTTCGTCGGCGATCTCTACCAATTGCCTCCGGTAGTTACAGGCGATGAAAAGGCGATTTTCAGCGCCACCTATGAGACGCCTTATTTCTTCAGTTCGCAGGCATTCGAACATCTGGAACTGGAATTTATCGAACTGGAGAAAATCTACCGTCAGCACGATGACAGGTTCATCGATGTGCTCAACGCCATACGCAACAACTCAATCACCGAAGAAGAACTGAAGACGCTGAACCGGCGATATCTCCCCGAATACAAGCCGCCTCAGGATGATTTTTACATTTATCTGACGACGACGAACAAAACCGCCGACCTCATCAATGCAGGTCAACTGGAAACGCTCCCCGGAGATATGCATCTTTTCACCGGGACACTTGAGGGAGAGTTCGGCAAACAATCCCTGCCCACCGCAGTTGAATT
>DIKB01000027.1:0-175 GCA_002421445.1 Dehalococcoidia bacterium UBA5629
CTGAAAAGAGAAAGTCTTTAAAGAAACAAAGACTTGATGAAATCATCAAGGCGGATAATCCGTGGGAGCCAATCGGGCATACCCCCATGCCCGATATTCCCGACCTCAGGAACTGGGATATGCGGCTCCTTAAAACCTATAAGCCATTCTATGCACCCATGTGCGATCTCTGCTG
>DIKB01000027.1:242-2531 GCA_002421445.1 Dehalococcoidia bacterium UBA5629
TGTATGGGCATGGCAGCACATGGCGGTCACGCCCGTCATGTCCTCGATTATATGCTCGAGAAATACGGTAAAGATCACAGAATTAATCTCGGCAATCAAATCAATGTTGAAGCACCACATATCCGTACAGTGCTCGGATTGAAACCGGAGACATTCGGCGATCTGGAAAAAGCCATGGAATACTGCGAAGGTCAGCTTATTCACTGTGTCTCTGCTCTGCATACAGGAAATGAAGGATCGTCACTGGACTATGAATCCAAAGCTTTCCATATCTCGATGCTCGACCATGTCGTTATGGAGATCGCTGAGATCTCACAGATTGTCGGTTTCAACTATCCCTCATCCGAGGCAAACACCCCTCTTGTCGATCTGGGATGGGGAGCAGTAGACAAGACCAAGCCGTGCGTCTGCCTGATCGGGCATAACCCGGTCACTGCAATACCCATCGTTGATTACATTAACGCACATGGACTTGAGGACAAAATCGAAGTCGTCGGGCTCTGCTGCACTGCCCTTGAAGTCACCCGCTACAGCAAACGGGCAAAAGTCATCGGTCCGCTGTCACGGGAACTTTTCTTCGTAAGAACAGGACTTGCCGACGTCATCGTTACCGATGAGCAGTGCATCAGAACCGATATGCCAATAGAAGCCTCCAAAGTGGGAACTGCGGTTATCGCCACATCGGATAAAGCATGTTATGGGTTAGATGATGTTTCTAAAAAAAACACGGACGATATCCTTGCCATGATGAGAGAAGGTAAACACGTTGTCATCCTGGACCCCGATAAAGCCGCTGAGGTCTCTGTCAAGATGGCACTGGAATTAGCACCGAAGCGAAACAAAGTGCTGGTGACAAAAGAACAGGTGCCCGAGATGGTTAAGGACCACCGCTTATGCAATCTGTGCAGTCAGGTATGCCCCAACCTCTTGCCCGTCGGCGATGCCATCGAGGCGGCCAAAAACGGCAACCTGCAGCCGCTTACCGATGTATTCCATGCCTGCATCGGCTGCGGCAAATGTGACCAGGAATGTCCGCGCCATATCCCCATAATCAAATCGATGCAGGCAGCCGCAAGCTGGGAGAAATGGAATATCCGATCCGGCCGCGGTCCGATCATGGACACCGAGATCAGGAAAGTCGGCGCACCGATCGTTCTCGGCACCATACCCGGCATTATCGCCATTGTCGGCTGCACCAGTCTCCCCAGAGACTATGAAGAGATCGCTGAGATCGTCGAAGAATTCGCAAAACGAAAGTACATCGTCATGCTCAGCGGCTGTTCAGCAATGGTTGCAGGCATGAAAAAAGATAAAGACGGCAAGACCGTCTATGAGAAATACCCGCCGACATTCGATGCTGGAGGAGTGGTCAATGTCGGCTCATGTGTATCCAACGCCCATATCACCGGCGCCGCCATCAAAGTGGCGAATATCTTCGCGACATTACCGCTACGCGGCAATTACGAAGTGATCGCCGACTATATCCTTAATCGTATCGGCGCCTGTGGACTGGCATGGGGCGCTTATTCACAGAAAGCTGCGTCAATCGCCACAGGCTGCAATAGGCTCGGCATCCCGGTAGTTCTCGGCCCTCACGGCGCAAAATATCGCAGGCTGTTCCTCAGCCGCAAAGGAGAGGATGACTGGACGGTCATGGACGGACGTGAAAAGAAGCTGGTGGATACCGGCGAACCATCACCTGAACATCTGCTCACTGTCGTTGAATCGAAGGAGCGGGCGATCGTCACCATGGCAAAGCTATGCATCCGCAAAAACGATACCCCTCAGGGCAGGCAGATCAAACTGACGCACTACGTATCCCTGCATAAACAGTATCTCGGCACGCTGCCCGATGATCTTCACCTGTTCATCAGAAAAACGTCAGACATACCGATTTTCTATAAAAAAGAGATATTGCCCTATCTGGAGAAAACAGGATGGAAAGAGAAACCGTCTCTCTCCCTTCCGACATGGATCGGAACATACCCGTCTGAAGTGCCGATAGAGGCAGTCATTCATTGAAAACAGGCATAGTATGAGTATAATAGACGGATTTCAGGAGGTGTCGGGATGACAGTGCTGTTGCCGTATCACCGG
The DNA here is from genome assembly GCA_002421445.1 of Dehalococcoidia bacterium UBA5629. Classification (GTDB taxonomy): domain Bacteria; phylum Chloroflexota; class Dehalococcoidia; order GIF9; family UBA5629; genus UBA5629. The sequence continues at coordinate 2,340 of DIKB01000027.1, forward strand.
GTAAATGTGCTCACCGGCACCAAAACAGCGCAGCCAATTGAGAATGCTGCTGAATATGCTCACTTGATCAAGCGTGCCTCACGCCCGCTGCTTGTGCTCGGTCCGGAAACACTGAAAAACTCAGCGGATGGTAAGCAAATCATTCAGTATGCTATCGATATCGCCAGAGCAGCCACAATCCCCATTTGCGCT
>DIKB01000005.1 GCA_002421445.1 Dehalococcoidia bacterium UBA5629
AGCCCTGGCTACTCCCTTCTCCTTTGCCAGCCCGATAACTTCTTCGGCTGTCACTACCACTGCCTGTCCCTTGCGGATCTTCTCATTTATCTCTTCAATCGTTTTCGGCATGGAGTTATCTCCTTATCCAATATCAATGATTATTATAACGGTTTTCCAAAACTCTCCGAGAAAGCGATTTCAGATAGCTCTTTTCTCGAAGATAATCGGATCTCTCCCTTCGGATAACCCAGCGGCGTCATCGCAACGACAGCATATCCCTCTGGAACTTGTAAGAGCTTTGCAACTTTCCCAGAATCAAACAGCCCGAGATATACAGTACCAAGACCAAGAGACCACGCTTCCAGCACCATATTCTGCATTGCCACAGCCACATCGAACATAAACCAATCGCCTTTGTCTGATGATGCCACGCCACCCTTATAGCCCGCTTTTTTTAATTCTGCGCAAACAACAATGACAACAGTCGCCTCTTTCAACGACAGTACCCCTCTGTTTCCAGGATGGGATGTTTCAGCCAGTTTATGCCTCATCTCTTCATCTTTCACTACGATGAACCGCCAGCATTGTGTATTCGCCCATGACGGTGCCAGCCGTGCCGCCTCCAGAACCTGTTTCAAGACATCATCAGGAATCGGATCAGGTTTATAACTGCGTACGCTATGTCTTTCTTTGATTGCATCAAAAACTTCCATATGTTTATCCTCTTTGCACTACTATTGATCAGTGTAATTGCAACGACTTAAACACCGATACAAGGTTATCCCAAAGAACGCTTTGTTGTTCTCCAGTGCCCATTGTTCGTAATGTAACACTTTTCGTCTGCAATTCATCATCGCCGATAATAGCCACATAAGCACAGCCGGATCCGTCAGCCTGACGCATTTGCGCTTTCAAACTCCTATCGCCAAAGGCGAGGATTGTCCCGATGCCACCGGATCGAAGTATCGCAGCAAGACGCACTGCCTCTGTTTTCGCATCATCACCCCTATAAGCGATGAATACATCCTGCCCGGATACCGGCGGAATCGGAACCGACTGTGCTTTGAGGTTCAGCACGATCCTTTCTATGCCGGTACCGAATCCGATCGATGGTGTCGGTTTTCCTCCGATCTCTTCGATCAGCCCGTCATACCTGCCGCCACCACCAACCGAGGTCTGTGCGCCTTCACCCGGCGGTTGAATTTCAAAAACCGTCCGTGTATAGTAGTCCAGACCTCGAACAAGACGGTGGCTCACTTCAAACGGCACACCCGCAAGATTCAAATATTTCCGGACGGCTGTGAAATGATCATTGCACTCCTTGCATAAATGGTCGGCGCTGCGGGGAGCAGCTTCAGCGATACCATGACAGGATGGTTGCTTGCAATCAAGCAACCGCAGCGTGTTTTTCTCCATCCTGACCTTGCAATCGGGACAGAGACGATCGCTGTAGGAGATATAATATTCCCGCAGCCGCTCCAGGTATGCAGGGCGGCAGGCTTTGCAGCCGATACTATTTAATTTGAGCATCAACCCGTTGAGACCAAGCGATGCAAAGAAGCTCCATGCCATAGTGACCACCTCGGCGTCGATGGCGGGATCTGATTCGCCGATAGCCTCACAGCCGAATTGATGATGTTCGCGGTACCGTCCCGCCTGAGGCCGCTCATAGCGAAAAATGTTTGCCAGATAAAAAAGCTTTACAGGCTGAGTCAGACTGCCCATGCCGTGTTCCACATAGGCACGGCATATCGGAGCCGTTCCCTCGGGTCTCAGAGCCAGCCTATTATCGCTACGATCATCGAAGATATACATCTCCTTCGTAACGATATCGGTGCCCTCGCCGATACTGCGGGTAAACAGCCCGGCATCCTCAAACACAGGCGTGTCCAGCCGTTGATAGCCGTAGCGGCGACATTGTTCCAGCGCTTTTTGTTCGATATAGCGCCAGTACTTCTGCTCTTCAGGCAGGATATCTGCGGTCCCGCGTGGTGCTTTATACTGCAACTCTCTCTCCTGTATCAGTGCTGCTCATCGCGAGCTACTCCTGAACTTCAGCATCAATCCATTTTAAGTAATCGCTGTTCCCATCGATGATGGGCATAGCTATAATCTCCGGCACCTCATAGCTGTGCAGGCTTTTCACTATATCAACCACCTGCGTAAACATCGATGCTTTTGTTTTCAAAATAAGCAAGCTCTCCTCACTCGTATCTATCTTCCCCTTCCACCAGTATCGCGAATCCACTTTTGGTACAACCGTAGCACAGGCCACCTTCCTGCTCTCGAGCAACTTCGCCGAGATAGTCTGCGCTTCCTGAGGAGTCGATGTGGTGACAAAAATAATAATATACGCAAAATCAGCCACAACCGTTCCTCACATTATCTATGGCTACTGAGCTATCGCCAGCATCCGGTCAAGGGCTCGCTTTGCCCTGACGCGGATATCCTCCGACACTTTAATCTCAAAGGTCATGGTCTTCAGTGAGTTCAATATATCGTCCAGGGTGATAAGTTTCATATTGGGGCACACAGCCTGTTCGGAAACGGGAATAAATTGCTTCCCCGGGTTCTCTTTTTTCAATCGGTGCAACATCCCAATCTCAGTCCCGACGATGATTTGCTTCACATCGTCTCTTCGTGCGTATCGGATCATGCCTCCCGTGCTCAGAACCTCATCAGCCAGCGCTGCCACTTCCGGTCTGCATTCTGGATGTACGATTACCTTTGCCTGTGGATATTGTTTTCGAAGTGCATGAATATGCTCCGGTTGTATTCGCGCATGGGTGGGACAGAATCCGGGCCAGGTAGTAATCTTCTTTTTCGTTCGCACAGCAACGTACTGACCTAGATACTTATCAGGGATGAATAATACCTCGTTGGCTTCAACGCTATTCACCACGCCGACGGCATTGGCTGAGGTGCAGCAGTAGTCCGACTCCGCTTTGACTTCAGCCGAGGTATTTACATATGCCACTACCGGCACACCGGGATGCTCTGCCTTCATCATTCTAAGATCGGCTGCAGTGATCATATCGGCCATGCGGCACCCTGCTTTCAAATCGGGCAACAGGACTGTTTTATCGGGGCTGAGAATGGAAGCAGTCTCCGCCATGAAGTGCACGCCGCAAAATACGATAACGGCCGCATCTGTTTTTGCCGCTGTCTGGCTCAGTTCAAGAGAATCGCCAACGAAATCGGCGATATCCTGCACTTCGCCAAGCTGATAATTGTGCGCGAGAATGACGGCATTTTTCGCCTTCAGTAATGCACGTATCTCATCGATACT